>JAFOYH010000038.1 GCA_017391465.1 Lachnospiraceae bacterium
ACCCATTTACAAAAAATATAAAACCAAGGATGAAGTCATAGAATACATCACCGAACTTCTTATGGACCAGTTCGCCAAAACCATCCAAAAGAACGGTTCCTCCTGTCAGGAAGAAGTGGCCCTTGCCTATTTTGAATTCTGGGAAAACTATATTGATGTGCTATTACTTTTAAAAAAGGCACATTTGCTATATTTTATTGAAGACCATTTGACGGAATTGATTGCAAACGTAGCAAAGAAAGTAAAACATATCCCTCCTGAAATGAGCCAGGAAGAGATAGCTGCCGCATATGAGCAATATAAATATGCCTTTGCCATTAAACTGGCCGGTTTTTGGAAAGCCACCATACTCTGGTGTGAAGAAACTCCAAGGAAGTCTCCAAAAGAAATGAGCAAAATCATAACATCACTTCTAACTTAGAAAGTATTTCCAAAAAGAAGTCAGCTCCCTCTCTATACAATACGAAGAGTTTCGGCTTTTGGAAGAAAAACCCCGCTCCCAGTTTACCTCCATGCTATTTGCCATGATGAGCCAGAATATGGAAATCCTTAGAATTACAGATTTTAACTTTTTTCCGCAAAAAAAAGCCAGGAAAGCTTGAATTTTCAACACTTTTCCGGCTTTTTTCATTCATCCTCTATCCTTCACAACATTCATTGCTACAGGAATCTACCATAACACTGGCAATCTTCTTTCCTTCCCCATAACCACACACTTTTAGCCCCTCTGAAATCACTTTATACCAATTATGGGCAGAAAGCCTACAGAAAGAGTCGTCTTCAAACTCTATGGTACAGGCATTTTCTTTATTACACTCCATGCAACAGGATATTTTATAGATGTTTTTCCGGCTGATTGCACCAATATCCTCTAACAGATTCACCATCCGGTAAACCGTAGCAGCGCCGATTCCGGAGTCTACCTTCACTGCTTTATAATATATCTCTTTACAGCTGGTACAATCCTCTTGCAAAATGACATCAAGAAGCATCTGTCTTTGCTTTGTAATTCTACATCCCTGCTCCCGCAGTCTTTGAAGCACCATTTCTTTTTGCATTTCAGTTCTTTGGTAATTTTCTGTTACTTTTTTTCCTTTCTCAAATAATGCCTGTTCCATATACAACTCCTTATCTTAGTATTTCACATGGGTAATGACGAAACCAAACGCAACGAAAACGTGCCTTCGTTGTTTTGTTTCTTTTCTATCACCCTCATATATAAAATCAGACAGAAACCCGCACAGTCTGGTGCAAGCTCCTGTCTGATTTGTTTCCATATTAATCTAATTCATTTGTATTGGAGTGACAGCCATTGCAATTTCCGGAATTTCCTGCACAATTTCCGGAGCAATTACCACCTGACGGACAACCAATGCACTTTACACCGCTTTTCTTTTCCTTCACGATATAAGCCACAGAAGCACCAACGATAATCAGTACAATTCCTATTACAATAAAATCTGTCATGCCAATACTCCTTCCTAGTTTTCCTTCAACTGATATTCAGCACGAAACTTCTTATTTGTTCTTGCAATTAAAGCAACTAAAATAGCTACCATAACAATTACTGCAATCAGACCTGGAACAAATCCGACTCCAAGCGCCCCTGTTGTAACCAATGTACCAATCTGGTATACAAGGAATCCTACAGTATAACCGGTTCCTAACTGTAATGCAATACCGCCCCATAGCCATTTCTTATCCTGCATTTCTGAGTTCATAGCACCCAAAGCTGCGAAACAAGGAGGGGTATATAAGTTAAACATTAAATATGCTAAAGCTGCAACCTTTGTAATAGCGATAACACCGGCAACCTCTGTACCTGCACCTTCCATAAGAGCAAGTTCTTCTGTATCAATCAAATTCTCAAGACCAACGAAACAAACAGCTAATGTACCAACTACATTTTCCTTTGCAATGAAACCGGTAACTGCTGCTGCTGCTAACTGCCAGCTAAGAACACCAACAATTGGAACAAGCAGATATGCGATTGGTTGTGCAATAGATGCAAGGATTGAGGTATCTGCAGCTTCTGCCTCCTGGAACTGCCAGTTAAAGGTCTGCATAATCTGAACCACTGTGTTACATACAAGAATAACGGTACCTGCTTTCACAATATAAGCCTTACCACGAGAAAGCATAGAAATAGTTGCTCTCTTTAAGCTTGGAAGTTTATATTCCGGAAGTTCAATAATAAAAAATGATTTTCTAAATTTATGACCTGTAAGCTTCTTTACTAATAAAGCACCTAATAAAATCAATAAAATACCTACAAAATACATTACCACTGTAACCCAGCTGGCATCTGCAAAAAACGCACCTGCGAACAATGCGATAACCGGAAGCTTTGCACCACAAGGCATAAATGGTGTAAGCATTGCTGTTGCTCTACGTTCTCTTTCATTACGAATCGTACGACAAGCCATAACACCAGGAATGGCACAACCGGTACCGATTACCATAGGGATAACAGATTTTCCTGAAAGACCTACTCTCTTAAAGATTGGATCCAATACAACCGTTGCACGTGCCATATATCCGCAATCTTCTAATAGCGCGATCAAGAAATACATTACCATTACTAATGGAAGGAAACCTACAACGGCACCAACACCACCGATAATACCATCCACTAAAAGTGCCTGCACTACTGGAGAAGCGTTTTCTACCTTGCCTCCCACCCATTCCTGGAAGCTTTCAATTCCACCTACTAACCAGTCTGCAATCCATGTTCCCACAGTAGTCTGTGAAACATAGAATACAAGCCACATGATACCTGCAAAAATAAGAATACCAAGAATCGGATTTGTAACCACCTTA
>JAFOYH010000129.1 GCA_017391465.1 Lachnospiraceae bacterium
AAGTCGATTAAGTTCTTTATCGTTTCACGTTACATCCAAACAATCCGTCCTGATTACAGGAAACTAGCATCTTTCTCACTCCGCGAATCGGGAATCTTCCTTCTGCATTTCCTTCCGGATACAGCTTGATCATATGGATCTTGTCCACACAAACTGCTGCTATAAATGAAATATAATGACTCTTTGTCATCTCATGCTCGACACGAACAAAGTATTCATCTTCAATCATTTCAATACTCATAGAATGTTTTTCATCGATTTCCTCTTCCTGACACGGCATGAGCTGTACACCGTGACATTGAATCACTGCTTCCCCCATACAATGCATGATATTGCCGCACACCGGACACACGTAAAATTTCGACCGCATCATATTCCCGGATGTATTCACATTTTGAATGGCATTTCCTGAAATGAGTTCTGTCACGGATATCCCAAAAACTCTGGCTATAGGCTCCAGTAACGAAATATCCGGATATCCTTTTGCTGTCTCCCATTTCGAAACGGTTTTATCTGAAACATTTAACATATTTGCAAGTTCTGCCTGTGTTAAATGATGTTTTTCCCTCAGTTCTTTGATGACTGCACCTGTTACATATTCATTCATGCTCGTCTACCTCCCATGACACTATCATAAACGAATCCTTCTCTTTTTTCTATCTACGCAAGATAGAAACCTGGGTTTACACTTTATTTCTACACCGATGCCATATAAAAATAAGGTGGAGCATAACCCCACCTTAAATTTATTTCTTATCGCATTCTTCTCTTTTTTGCTAAAAAACGTTTTTTATATTTTAAATTGGCATAATCCGTAATACGTTTCAAATAAACAATATCATAAGCTCCGCCAACGACACCAACGAAAGGTATTCCCTGAATGAACTTCATATACAAAAGTTCTTTCGAAAGACTTTCTGCCGTCTGCACAATCTGTACCTTTTCATCATAATCTTCCGGAACTTCCACATTGGCAATATAATGATCGATTGCCTCATCAATTTCTATAATACCCTCTCCGTAAGAAACAGCTCCTTGAATAATCATTAAAATAAATCTTCGTTCACCTTCTGTTTCATATTCATACCCATAATTTAAAGCAATCTCATAAATACTCTTTAAAACCATTCCGGTAAATACAGGGATATCCGGAATACCGATACCGGCAATCCCCATACCCATGCCGCTCACACCAGATAATAGAAGATTTACATTGCGCGAACTCTGCGCCTTTTTTCCAAAAGCTTTTAAAGATTTTTTATTCTGACGAACTTCATTGGCAAATTCGTTAATCTTATAGTTATTCTCAAGTTCTTCTTTCTTATATGTTTTCTCGATAACATCGGTACCTTTATCAAAAACAGTTTCAAAAGCTTTGCTAAAAGCCTTATTTAATGTTGACTGCAATTTCTCCGGAACCTTTTCCGATAATTTTTTATTTAAAAAGCTGTCTTTTTTCACATATCGATCGTTCAAAAATTTAGCTTCACTTTTTATGAGTTTTTCCCACTCTGCATCCAGTGGATTCTTCTTGCGAAACATCAACCGAGCCTCCTATCTTTTAGCACGTTGTATGATCTATCTCATATCCTTCCAAATATTCTTGTAAAGCTCTGTCGTCCAATCATCGAAACATGAAAACAGAACATTCATTTCATAATCTGTATTCATTAAAAGCCATTCTGCAACGGTTCTTAAAGCAATTTTTGTCGCATCTTTTAATGGATAACCATATACACCTGTAGAAATCGCAGGAAATGCAATACTATGTATGTCATTCTTTTTAGCCAATTCGAGACTGTTTTTATAACAATTTGCAAGCATCCACGGATCATTTTTGCTTCCTGAATAGATAGGCCCTACCGTATGAATGACGTACTTTGCTTTCAACTTATAACCCTTGGTAATTTTTGCTTCACCAGTGTTGCATCCATGAAGTGTTCGACATTCTGCAAGAAGCCCAGATCCTGCTGCACGGTGAATGGCACCATCCACTCCGCCGCCGCCAAGAAGTGTCGAATTCGCTGCATTCACAATACATTCAACATCTGCTTTTGTAATATCTAACGTTTTTATTGATACATAGTTTTCTATGTCATTCGGTCTATTCATAATTTTCACCTCACATATACTGACCATTCAAGCGTCGTATTTCCTGACGCATCTGATCAACGACTTCATCCGGCCCAATAATCTTAACACCCTCACCCAGCGACATGATCCATCCAAAGAATTGTCCGCTCACATGGACATCTACGTGCATTGTAAAATGCTGATCATCTGCAGGAATCATCATAATGTCTTTCCCAAATCGGTCGATCATAACACCTACCAGGTAATTCGCAACTTTCAACTTTACATTCTGCTCTTTACCACCAAACATTCCAAAACTTTTTTTAGCATAATCTGCCATATCCATTTTCTTGAAATGTTCTTTGCCCTCACGTTTTTCATCCATCATCTGAAGATGAAGCATCTTGTCCACACGAAAATGCTTGATAAGATTAGCCTCTGAATCATATCCGATCATGTAATAATTTTCATCGTCCCAAGATAACCCCCATGGACTTATATGGTAATACGCGCCCCCATGACGCAGCTCCATTTCTTTTTTCACATTCCACTGATAATACTGAAATTGAATTTTTTTATTTTCAGATATAGCGTTATGAATCGCATCCACCGTATAGTAAATACTTTCATTCATTGTCTTAATTCTTCCAGAAACATAAACCTGTCTTTGAAGTTTTGCTGCATCATATTTGCTAACCAGAGTTTCTAATTTTTTTATCAGAGAGTTCGTCTTTCTCGCTGTAATAAATTTGGAAGACTGAATGGCATCCACCAAAAGTTTCAATTCCGGCAGTTCAAAAGATCTGGATATGACATGATAATGATATTTGTTTCCGACCGGTTCACCTTCAATCTCAATGCCGAATTGTTCCAAATCTTTAAGATCCGCATAAATCGTTTTTCTGTCTGCTGTAATATCATATTCTTTTAAAGCCGATAAAATCTCCGGCATTGTTATGTAATGTTCATCATCTGTTTTCTCAAGCATAATCTGTGCAAGACGGTATAACTTGAATTTATTATTGGTTCCCTTTGGCATACGGACACTTCCTTATATTATCTTCCCTTCCAAATGATCCAGTTCATGCTGGCAGATCTGCGCTGTCCATCCGGACATTTTCATCCGACGTTTCTTCCATGCAAAATCATAATATTCCACTTCTATATTCTGGTAACGTGTTGTTGGTCTCACACCATCCAAAGAAAGACAGCCTTCTTCCGACATCTTCTTTTGTTGCAGGCTCTGATTTCTGAGCTAAAAAGAAGATATCTCTGACAACCTGTTTTATCATAAAATCACTTCCAATTCTTCCAAATATCCGGCTGATAACCAATGGTCGCC
>JAFOYH010000079.1 GCA_017391465.1 Lachnospiraceae bacterium
GGTTTCTTACGGTGAAGGAATTACAGAAAACCATTATGGAGAGAGGACGGATTTTATATGAACGAATTACAGGATACTTTAGAGGAAATCATGGAGATTTTCAAATGTCAGGAAGACATGCTGGATATTCTAGAGAACCAGCAGTATCAGCTGGAGCAGTTGAAACTGGCGAATCAGGAACAGCAGGAATTGCTGGAGAAATTAAATGCCGAGAACAGGAGGCTCTCAGTCGAAAATCGGAATCTGATCGTACAGAATCAGAAATTAGCAGCACAGAACAGGCAATTGCAGGAATTATGCAGAGAGTAAAAGAGAAAGCGAGGGAACGTGATGAACGAATCAGAAAACTTATGGAACGCAGACAGTCTTTTGAAGCTGTCGGAGGACTTACAGGCGGAGAACGAGCAGTACCGCTCACTGCTGGCACAAAAGGAGAATCAGATACAGATGCATTTATCCGATGTGCAAAAGCTGAAATCGCAGATACGCTCCATGCAATCGACGATAGCAGAACAAGGGCAAGAGATTCAGAAGCAGAACGCTCATATCGCCAGATTAGCCGAGAGCGATTTGGTACTGGTGGAGAACGAGAAGTTGAAAAAGGAAAATCAGCAAGTGCTGGCAGAGAGAGAGAAGGCTCAGAGAATCTTCGCAGAAGCCGAGAAAAAGGCAGAGAACGCTGATGTTGTCTTAATGAAAGCGAAGGCATTGGAAGCTGATTTTAACAAGCATATTTCCGTTGAAGCTAAGCATATCTGCAAGCAAGTAAAAGCAGATATGCAAATGCAGTTACAGGAAAAGTTGCGAACGCAAACCGCTACACTTAGCGTATGGACATGGGTAATTGCTTTTATCAGCATTGTTCAAACTGTTTATATCTTTTTTGTCAACAAGGATGTAGTTGCCACCATACCTGATTGGTTTCTGCATCGTGGCAGGAATGTGATGAACGTTTCAAACTTGCTTTGTAGGGTGTATCAGTGGTGCTATGATTATCTGGCTCAGTATGTCCATTCCTATGTGGCAGTTGGTATTATTGCTTTAGTGTCTGTTGGGATTGCGGCAGGCGTATTTGTACTTGTGAAAATAGCATTTGACAGGATTACAGAAAAGTGTGATGACCGATGGCAATATTACAAAAACACTGGTGTTGCAGAACTTAGAAAGGCTGTGTCCGTAGCACTTTGTGTTGTCAGTGTTACATTATCAATGTTATCTGTTTCACTGATTCCGGTAGATATTAATGTGCTAAGCTGGTGGCTTATTCTTTCGGCAGGTCTGAATTTTTTGTATCATGGCAGTTGTAAGGGCAGTTACCATTAAGGCATAAAAGTACTCCCATGGGCAGATGAAATCTGCTCACGGGAGAGTAATACAAAGGCGGTTCAAACTGAAATTTGTCTTTTCTTTACCTTATTCTAATCAAGCACATCAGTGATAAATATTGTGATTTCGTCACTGATTTTATCATATTCGTAATCATGAATATAATGAGGACAATTTAGTATTAAGAGTTCTCCATTTTCAACATTTTCTAAATAATTTTCTTGATAGCCTCGCCATTCATCTTCATGCCAACCTGTACCATTTCCATTTGACACAAATAATAGCATTGGAACTTGTGGTACCCCATTATCTTGAACAACTTCAGCATTTTCTTTAATTGACTCAACTTCATTCAACATCGTTGTCGTAGCCGTTTTTTCATAGAATACAGCTCTATATAGGTCTTTTTCAGTATCGGAAAGAGTTCCGTATTTGATAGCATCACTCTCTGAAACACCAGGTAAAATTCTTGTAATTCCAACCCTTGCCGCAAACTGACTGATTTTAAGCATTGACATATTAATCTTGTAATCTCTATACGCATTCGGAACTGCCATATCAAGACCAATAATTGCTTCTACTTCTTCTGGGTATTGTTGTGCCCAATATAGAGCTTCAATTCCCGACATTGAATGCGGACATAACACATAGGGTCCTCGAATATCCGCTTCTGCCAATGCGGTTCTGGTATCTTCCAATATCGAATCTATATTTCGTTCCTTATCAACAACATCGCTAAACCCATAACCAAACTTTTCTATCACAACAATTCTATAGTCATCAGATAATAACGAATATAACGATTTAAAATCTAAAATGGGAGAACAAGTTCCTCCACCCGACATAAAAACGATCGTCTTATCACCGTTTCCCTCTATATAGACGCTCATTTTATGACCGTCAACTTCAACAATTTTTCCAAGAGGTGTCTTTAATTCTTCCTCTTTATTTAATTGAATCCTGTGGTTTATGTATATTGCCACCAAGGCAACTATAAGCACCATAAATATAATAATCACAACTTTCATAATCACTTTTGCCTTCTTCATAATAACTCCTAAACACATAACCAACTATGCATAAACTTCAAATTCGTCTCTCAGTTAAACACACTGGCTTACTGAAATTTATCGAAGTTTCGCTTCAATTTCTTTATCTGGCCAATAGCCCCATGATTCAACAATCTTGCCGTCCACAACCCTAAAGTTCTCCAATGCCTCAA
>JAFOYH010000077.1 GCA_017391465.1 Lachnospiraceae bacterium
ATATTTCTTGCTGTTTGTTTGCAATTTCAATCACTTTTTTAAAAAGCAGGTAACATAATGATCTATTCATTACATTACCTACTTGAGATTATTCTGCTGATTCTAACATATTCTCAATGAATATGCCATACCCCCGTGTCGGGTCATTCACAAGAACATGGGTCACGGCCCCCACCAGTTTCCCGTCCTGAATAATGGGGCTGCCGCTCATTCCCTGCACAATACCGTTTGTCTTTTTCATTAACTCTTCATCCATTACTCGGATCATAAAATTCTTTTGACCATCCAGATTCAGTTTTTCAATATGTTCTATTTGGATCTCATAATCTTTAATCTCACCATCTACTCTGCATCGGATCCATGCTTCACCTTCTTTAACTTCGTGTTTCTGTGCGATAGAAATTGCCTGTTCTTCATCATATAAATTGACATTTTTAGCGAGCTTTCCATAGATTCCCTTCGCATTATTGCTTTCGACAATGCCCAATACAGGACTATGAATATAATCAATATGACCGATCATTTCTCCCGGTTCACCATTTTTACCTTTGATTATAGACATAATTTTTGATTCATAAAGTCTTCCATACTGGATATCAATGATCTCTCCCGTATCCACATCAGCAATTCCATGCCCTAAAGCCACAAAATGTCCGTTCTCATCAACAAATGTTAACGTTCCAATACCCTGCGCATCCTGACGAACCCAGATTCCAAGTTTATATGCCTTACTTTCTGTCTGAATGGGTGTCATTTCTATAGTTGTTTCCTTGCCATCGCGCAAAACCGTTAGGACGCATTGTTTTTCGCCGTTCTGCTGAATCAGTTTGGTAAATCCTTTAATGGAATCAATTTCTACACCATTAAAACATGTAATATAATCACCACTTTTCAGACTGTTCTTTGTTGGTTCAATTTTTTCTCCATCCATTCCTGTCACTTCATCTGTATCCAAAACCATAATACCCTTTGAATGGATATAAATTCCTACAGGCATGCCCAATGGCATGAATCGCTTATCATCTGTTTTTATACGATTTAATATTTCCCTTTTATTCTCAATATTGGCAACCGTTTGACTTTCTCCTGATGCATGCGTATAAATCGTATAAGAAAGGTAATAAATAAAAAAGAAGACATATACAGTAAAAACAACGACAAGAAATCTGCGGTATTTTTCTCGGTTCATCGGCTCATCCTCCATAATCCTTTTATTTATTATTTCTTAAAAACTTCAAAAAAAGAGGCATGTACATCGACTTTGTACATCCCTCATAGTATATGATTTATTTAATTTTTCAAACAGGTTAATCTAAACTGTTCTGCCATTTTTTTCATTTCATCAGCACTATCTAAAATGGACTGTGTGATTTCCACACCACCCATTAAACGAGCTACTTCACGTACCTGTTCTTCATCAGAAAGTGCTCGGATATCCGTTGTTGTACGTTCTTCATCCGCTGTCTTTTCAATCAGATAATGACTGTCTGCCATCGCTGCAATCTGAGGCAGATGTGTAATGCACAGTACCTGATGACTTCTGCCAATATACGCCATCTTTTCCGCAACTTTCTGAGCTGTCCGCCCACTGATTCCCGTATCAATCTCGTCAAAAATCAGTGTTGGAATCTCATCAATCTGAGCAAGAACCGATTTAATACCAAGCATGATTCGTGATAATTCACCACCGGAAGCAACTTTTCCTAATGATTTCACATCTTCGCCTGGATTTGTAGAAACAAGAAATTCCACATCATCACAACCATTTTTCGAATATCTTCCCAATGGTTCGATACAGATTTTAAATTTAACCTGAAGAAAATTCAGATCCTTCAAAGAATCTTCCATCTGCAGCTCCAGCGTTTTTGCATAGAATTGACGCATCTGACTGACTTCTTCAGAAATCATTTTAAGCTCCTTTTCACTGGCATCCATTTTTTCTTTCAAATCCAAAAGCCATTCATCATAGCTCTTCAGATGTTCTAGTTCTTCCTGTTTTTCATCTCTATAAGCTAAAATAGCTTCAATAGATGGACCATATTTTGCTTTCAAACGATTGAGCAGATCGAGACGTTCTTCCGTATCTTTAAAATCCTGTTCATTGAAAGTTAATGTATCCATATAACCTGCCAAATCACGATTAAAATCATTCAGCAGATTTTCAATATTTTCCAATTGTTCACGAAGTCCTGAAATTTCCTCATCAAAGTCTTCTACTCCGTAAAAATTTTTAAGACTGCGTCCAATCTGCTCACCTGCAGAAGTTCGATCTTCATAACCTGTCCACTGATGAACAAGCGATAATTTTTCAATGATCTCTCGTCCATGAGACATCTTTCGATAATCAGCTTCTAATTGTTCATCTTCACCAACAATTAAATGCGCATCTTCAATCTCCTGAAGTTCAAATTCTAAAAACGAAATCTGACGAAGTCTCTGCTCATTGTCCATGGCCTGATGTTCATATAAATCTTTATAATGAACGTAATTCTGATATGCCTTTTCCAATTGTATTTTTCGATTTCCCAAAGGTTCACGAATAAAACGATCTAAAATGATAAGATGTCTGGACTTATCCAACAATGATTGATGATCATGCTGTCCATGAATATCCAACAAAAGCTGTCCTACCTTACGCACATCCGTTACAGAAACAATTTCTCCGTTAATTCGACAAACGCTTCGAGCTGCAGTCATTCTTCTGGAAATAATGACTGAGTCATCTTCTACTGGAATCTCCATAAATTTTAACGTTTCCAGAACTCTCGGATCACTAACTGAAAAAAACAATTCAGCAAGTGCATAATCCGCACCATGTCGAATCATGTCTTTGGAAACTTTGGAACCAAGGGCCATATTCACGGCTCCCATAAGAACTGATTTACCAGCTCCGGTTTCGCCGGTTAAAATATTCAGATGATCTTCAAAATTCATCTCAACCTCATCAATAAGAGCAAGATTTTTCACATGTACACTTATAAGCATTCTTTCACCTATTTCAACATCTGATTAATTTCTTCCATAACAATATGGGCATCTTCCGGACCTCGAAGTGCACACATAATCGTGTCATCGCCTGCAATGCAGCCAACGACACCAGGAAGTTCCATATGATCAATGGCCACCGCAACGGCCATCGCCATACCTGTCACTGTTTTAATAACAATAAGACTGGTTGCAATCTCTTTCGATATATAACCTTCTTTTAAGACCCTGGAATATTTATCCGTCATTTCCATGGTTGGTTTAATAAATGCCACATATTTCTGACGTCCATTGCTTCCGGAAACCTTTGATAATTTGAGTTCACGGATATCTCTTGAAATAGTCGCCTGTGTCACAGAGAAACCATTCTGATTCAAACGATCGGCCAATTCTTCCTGTGTCTCAATATCATATTTATCAATAAGTTCTAAGATTTTCGCATGACGTTTTGATTTCATGTTCTATAATCTCCTTCCGCAACTATACATTTTTCATCTTTGTTCGAAGTATATCACAAAAACTCTTCTGACGAATATTCACCACAGGCACTTTTTTGCTTCCCTGAACAATTTCCACAACATCCGAAGATTCCAACTCCCAGACAGTATCTCCATCGTAAGTCACAAGAGCCTCTTCTTTCTGTGTTTTTCTTCGTCTTCCAACTTCCACCTTAATCTTTGCCTGTGCGGGAACAACCACACTGCGTGCAGACAATGAATGCGGACAAATTGGTGTCACAATCATCATTTCTGTTCCCGGAAATACCACTGGTCCGCCTGCAGAAAGATTATATCCCGTTGATCCTGATGGTGTCGATATAATAACACCATCGGCAGCATAGATATCAACCAACTGATCATTTACATAGATTTTCAATTCAACAATTCGCGAGAAACCGGAACGTGTCACAATTACATCGTTAAATGCAATACTTTTCTGCAAACGTCTTCCATCACGATAAACTGCCCCGCGAAGAAGCATACGATTCTGAATAGTATAATCGCCATCTATCAATGCATCCAGACCGCTGTAAAGATCATCCAGTTCAATGGTTGTTAAGAATCCAACAGTTCCCATATTAACGCCAACCATTGGAATATCCAGTCCTGCAAAGTCACGCACCGTCTGAATAAAAGTTCCATCGCCACCAAGAACGATAACGCAATCAATATCTTCCTGTAATTTCGTCAGGTCTGTATAACCTGTCTCAACAGGATTTGTACCAACTAACGGTTCTGCCAATTGGCACTCACGCCCTCTTTCGAGAATATATCTCTGGATTTCTTTTGTTACACTTAAATCTTTATCTTTATCCTGATTTGTCACAATTAAAAACTTATCCATTGGTCTCTCCTAATTATAAAGATGCATGTGAATCCTCCACAACTTTCTTTGCATCCACCGGTTCATGTTCAATGATTACATCCTCCGGCTGTTTTTCCAGATAGATTAAATATTCAATATTACCTTCCGGTCCTTTGATTGGAGAATAGTCCAGTCCCAACACTTTAAAATGAAGACCATCTGCAATCCCCATAACTTTTTCAATAACTTCAATATGTACAGCTTTGTCGCGGACAACACCTTTTTTGCCGACTTTTTCTCGACCCGCTTCAAACTGAGGTTTGATCAGACAAACCATTCGACCATCATCGGTCAATAAAGCTCTTGCAGCAGGCAAGACAAGACCTAAAGATATAAATGAAACATCTACCGAAGCAAAACCTATAGGTTCGCCAATATCTTCCGGTGTCACATAACGAATATTTGTCTTTTCCATACTGACAACACGTTCATCCTGACGCAATTTCCAGTCCAACTGTCCACGGCCAACGTCCACAGCAAAGACTTTTACAGCACCGTTCTGAAGCATGCAATCAGTAAACCCTCCTGTGGAAGATCCAATATCCATGCATACTGTATCTTTTACATCCACGCCAAAGACATCTATCGCCTTTTCAAGTTTGTAACCGCCACGGCTGACATATTTCATGGTATGACCTTTAATTTCAATCTGTGCCTTTTCTTCATCAAAGGTTGTCCCGGCTTTATCTTCTCTCTCTCCATTGACAAAAACATTTCCTGTCATAATAATTGCTTTTGCCTTTTCTCTGGAATCCGCCAAACGGCGCTCAACCAAAAGCACATCTAATCTTTTTTTCATAATAATACCTCAGACAATATCTTCATGGCAATCGCCCATGGATCCATCCCCATCGATGTCTTCAACTGAGTCACATTGCCGTGTTCAACAAACTCATTTGGAATGCCGACATGTTTCACATAGACGGCAGATCCTTTTGTCATATAATAATCCGAAACCGCTTCACCGAAACCGCCACGGATCACATTTTCTTCCATCGTAATGATCATATTGTGTTTCTTTTCAAGATAATCCAACATAGCTTCATCCAATGGTTTAACAAAACGTGCATTAACAACGGTTGCATGAAGTCCGGCTTTCTCCAGCTCTTTTTTAACCTGAATGGCTGTTTCTACCATACTTCCAACGGCAAGTAAAGCCACCTGCTCACCTTCATATAACATCTCACTCTTACCATATTCAATCGGAGCACGGTGATCTTTTTCACCTTCCCATGCATCTCCTCTTGGATAACGTATCGCTAAAGGATGCTCAAAATTCAATGAAAACTTCATGATATCATAAAGTTCATACGTATTCTTTGGAGCAAACACCGTCATATTCGGAATGGAACTAAAGAAAGATAAATCCAAAATCCCCTGATGGGTTTCTCCATCAGCACCTACAATGCCTGCGCGATCAACGCAAAACGTTACCGGGAGATCCGGAATGCAGACATCATGGATAATCTGATCATATGCGCGCTGGAAGAAAGACGAATAAATAGCCACATAAGGTTTCATTCCTCCTGCAGCCAGACCACCTGCAAATGTTACTGCATGCTCTTCCGCGATACCCACATCAAAAAAACGTTTCGGAAAACGTTTTGAAAACTTTGTCAATCCTGTTCCTGACGGCATTGCTGCACACACAGCAACAACGCGTTCATCTTTTGTTCCCAAATACTGAATAGCCTTTGAAAATGCCTCCGTATACGAAATTTTTGTACTCTTTGATATCTCTCCACTAGCTACATCAAACTTACCCACACCATGGAATTCGGACGGATTATGTTCTGCAGGTTCATAGCCCTTGCCTTTTTTCGTTAATACATGAATAAGAACTGGATTCTTTTCTTTTTTTGCTGCTTTTATGACCTGAATCAGCTGACTGATATCGTGTCCATCTACGGGTCCCATATATTCAATGCCCAAATCCTCAAAAAATCCTCCCGGAATCAAAATCTGCTTCAAGGCATCTTTTGATTTTTTGACACCACGCGCTACCGAATCACCGATGCCTGGAATCTTTCGAAGCGCAGATTCCACATCCACTTTCAATTCAAGATAGCTTTCATTCGTACGGATTCGATTCAGATATTTACTCATACCGCCCACATTTTCAGAAATAGACATCTTATTATCATTAAGAATGATAATAAGATTTGAATTCAGGCGTGCTGCATTATTCAATGCTTCATAAGCCATCCCTCCAGTCAATGATCCATCACCAATGACCGCTGCAACCGTATAATCTTCGCCTTTTAAATCACGCGCACGAGCATACCCCAGTGCTGCTGAAATTGAAGTCGAACTGTGCCCCGTATCAAAGGCGTCACACGAGCTTTCTCTATGTTTTGGAAAACCACTCATACCGCCATACGTACGAAGTCCTGCAAATTCTTCTTTTCTTCCTGTTAAAATCTTATGTGTATAAGACTGGTGTCCCACATCCCAGATAATCTTATCCTTTGGCAAATCCAAACAGAGATGTAACGCCATCGTTAATTCTATCACGCCAAGATTTGAAGCCAGGTGTCCGCCCGTTTCACTGACCGATTCAACGATAAAATGTCGAAGCTCATCTGCCAGTGCATCATACTCTGATGATGAAATATTCTTTATGTCATTCTCTGCTTTAATCTGTTCTAATATTGCTGTCATTCTTCCTCACCTGTTATTTTTCTCTGTGCACCAACTGACAGATTAATTCTTCCAAAAATGGATTTGATAATCCATAACATTCGGATATGTCCTTCAACGATTTAATCGCCATATCTGAAAGTCTTTCCGCTTCGCCCATAGCACCATCAATGCCAAACAAAGTCACATAAGTTGTTTTATTATTCTTTTCATCACTATGTGTTTGTTTCCCAAGAACTTCTAAAGAACTTGTCACATCCAGAATATCATCCTGAATCTGAAAACTGATACCAATATTTTTTGCAATACCTTCTATTTTATGCAAGTCCTCTGCGGATGCGCCAGCCAGAACCGCACCAATCATCATGGAACATTCAATAAGTGCACTTGTTTTCATTTCATGTATAAAATCAAGCACGGATTGTGTTAACGGCTGACCTTCCTTTTCCACATCCACAACTTGGCCGCCGATCATACCATAAATCCCCGGCTTTGATGCTAAAATCTGAATAGCCTGTGCTACGCTGCGAAATTCATCCATATCCCTTGCCAGATCAAATGCCTTTGATGCCGTTTCATATGCATAATTAAGCAATGCATCCCCCGCAAGAATCGCCATAGCTTCACCGAATACCACATGAGATGTTTTTCTTCCACGGCGGTACTCATCATTATCCAATGCCGGAAGATCATCGTGAATCAATGAATATGTATGAATCATCTCAATTGCTGCCATAAACGGATGGATGATGGCTTCATGCTTTCCTCCAAATAAACGATACGTTTCCTGAATCAACATTGGACGTAAACGCTTGCCTCCTGCCATCAAACTGTAATTCATCGCCTCAAAAATCGTCTTCTGATAACCTTCTTCCTTTGGTACAGCCACTTTTAATATATCTTCAATTTCCTGTGTACGTTTTTCCAATTCATCCTTAAAACCCATGATCTATTCCTCTCCGCTGACTTCAATCAGTTTCTTTTCCACTTTATCCAGAGAATCATTGCAATACTTGATCAATTTCATACCTGTTGTATATAATTTAAAAGATTCTTCCAGACTGGTCTCTTTATTCTCCATCTGTCGGATTAAATCTTCCAATTCACCAAAGACGGTTTCCAAATTCTTACTCTTTGCCATGTTCTCCACTTCCTTCGCTATATATTTCATGTGTTTCGGATACTACGACATCGATAATTCCATCAACGAGACGAACATGGATCAAATCTCCCGAATCCACAGAATTCACAGAATATATACTTTTTCCATCCGAATCACTAAGTATGGCATAACCACGCTCCAACTGTCTGAGCGGTGACAGCCCTGAAATTTTTTCACAGTACAAAGTCATTCGATGACGTTCCTCTTTCAAACGAGCTTTCATAATCTGCAGCATGTCTTCCTCCATACGCATCAGGCACTGACGATAATCATTCATTCGACTCATCGGACTGACATATTTTAACTGCATATGATATCGTCCAACCATCTGACGATAATAATTCAGCCGATCCTCCATCTTCATTTCCAAACGACGAGAGTATTCTTCAATTCTCTGCTGAATGACTGCCCACTCAGGTACTGCCATCTCTGCAGCTGCAGACGGCGTAGGTGCTCTTAAATCAGCAACCATATCAGAAATCGTCCAGTCGGTCTCATGACCTACCGCAGAAATAATCGGTGTTTGACATTCAAAAATTGCCTGAGCAACTGCTTTTTCATTAAAAGCCCAAAGATCCTCAATGGAACCACCGCCACGACCGACGATCATCACATCCAGCCCCAGCTGATCTAAATAACGAATGCCACGCACAATACTATCTACGGCCTGTTCTCCCTGTACAATAGCCGGATATAAAATCAACTGTATATACGGATTTCTTCGGGCCGAAATCTGAAGCATATCCTGAATGGCTGCTCCCGTACGTGCTGTTACAATACCAATACGTTTTGGATAAAATGGAATACTTTTTTTATGATTCGGATCAAAATATCCCAAAGCATTCAGTTCTTTTTTTAAAGCCTCATACTGAGCATACAAAAGTCCAAAACCTTCCATGATAATCTCACGGGCATAGAGCTGATATCTTCCATCACGCTCATAAACATTGATGTTCCCTAAAACAATCACCTGCTGTCCTTCTGCCAAACGAAATTTCAATCCACTTGCTCTGGAACCGGCAAACATGACACAGGCAATGGTTCCTCCACGATCTTTCAGGGTAAAATAAATATGTCCGGAGGAATGGTATTTACAATTCGATACTTCTCCCCGGACATAAATCCGGCTCAAAAAATAATCTTCTGAAATCAGGCTCTTAATATATTGACTCACCTGGGACACGGAATATATATTCTTCAACCGAGTTTTCTCCTTAAAATGATATTATGCTAATTTTGCTAAAATGGCATTCACAAATGCCGGTGACTGATCTGTTCCATAACGTTTTGCTAATTCAACAGCTTCGTTGATCGCAACACCTGTTGGAACATCTGCGTCATGTAAAATCTCGTATGCAGCCAGACGAATGATTGTAAGATCTACTTTCATCATACGACCTGTCTGCCATTTATCTGCAACAGCATCAATCTGCTGATCCAATGCTTCTTTCATCTCTCGAACAGCATCTGCTTTCTTCTGGATATACTGGCGTTCTTCATCAGAAATACCTACAAGATTATCCAGATAAAAATATTCCTGTTCTGTCATCTCTTCTTCCGAATGAAAATCCATGCGGAAAATCAATCGAAAAATATGTTCACGTAATTCACGTCTAGTCATAGTTTCCTCCTGCTTTTATCACTGTAAAAGTGACGCAGAGTCAAAACTCTACGTCACCTGTCTTTTTTTCATATTATAAATGCTTTATTCATCTTCAAGATTCACACCGGCAATACGAATATTCACACTTTCAACAGTCAATCCAGTCATCGTTTCGATTGCGCTCTTTACACGCTCCTGAACATTCGCTGTAACCTCCGGAATGTTATAACCATATTCAAGATTAACAGCCAGGTCAACCACCACTTTGCCATCTTCAACGCTGATCTTTACACCTTTTGAAAGATTTTTCATGCCAAGTTTTGCAACAAGACCATTGGTAATATTACCATACATGGAAGCAACACCTTTAACTTCTGTTGCTGCCAAACCAGCAATGATTGCAACGACTTCATCTGCAATCTGCACTTCTCCACTCATATAGTCTCCATGTATAGAATAATTCGTTGTATTTTCATGTTCTTTAGCCATAGGTTTTCTACCTCCATTTACTCACACTCTTATTTAGTTATTATATCAAAATTATGTGATTTTGCAAAGAATTATATTAATTTAATGTTGTAATCACTACATTTTCAATGCCGAGATCTGTTTTTCTCGCCAATATATCTTCAATCTGTGCCCGTTCACTATCCGTCAACGTTTCTCGACATATCACCACGTCACAGGAATCCTCTGTCAGACTGACTACAGAATTTTCAAACCCTTTGGCTGTCAGAAGATTTTCTGCAGCAATCTCCATTTCCGAACGATTTGTCATATCCATCAGATCCTCCATAGCTGATTGTTTCAGATCATCAGCTACATTTTCATTATTGATTACTTCAATCAAAGCTTCTTTATTTTTTGAACGCATCTGTTCACGATTTAATTTTGCCTGAGCACTGAAATTCTGTGCAATAACCGTGCTTGTCAGTACGGCTTCCCCCACATTTTCAGGCGCATCCGTTTCATTTTCTTCCAAATCAGACATTTCTTCTTCATCAGCCACCTCAATCTCTTTGAGATCATTCTCTGTCAGTTCCAGAAGCACCTCCTCAGCCTCTGTTCCAGATTCTCCATCGACAGATGCGTTTGATAGAATCGAATGTTCTGCATCCATTCCACCCGTTCTAAAATTCAAATATCCTGCCAATACGATCATCACTGCCAACGCTGCAATAATTACCTGATTTTTCTGGACATTTTTCTTTTTCAAAGAAGTCCCTCCCTATTGATCTTTCATTTTTACTACTTTAATTTTATGTACGGGAATATCAAATAGAACCTGAACTGCCTGAGTTATTTCACCTGCCACCTGATTCTGATCCCCACCTTGTGCAGCGATGAGTACCCCTTCAATCTCCGGCTCCATTTCCTTGACAATCCATGGCACATCGTTCCCGTTATGATCTTTCGTATAAAGCGATGCCTCAGTTCTCTGCTTCTCATCACTTTTTCGTGTGCCTCCCTCAGCGTCTGTTTCATAGACAGAACTACTGTTTGTTGTCATGTCTTTTTCAACGATATAAGCTTTGGATGCGCTGGCACGAATCATCACCTGAACTTCCCCGGCACCTTCAATCTGACTGAGAATATTTTTCAGGCGCACCTCCTGGTTTTCTATATAAAGATTCAACGATGTATCCATATCCGTTTCATCTTCCATACGCGTTCCCGTATTGTCTAACAAAGTTTCGGCAGATGATTTCGAATCTTTCTTTGATGTAGGCCACACAACAACCAGACACAAAATTCCAATTAAAATTAAAATACATGCATTTTCTTTATTTATTTTCATCTTTTCTTTCATGACAGAATCTCCAATGTTAATTGCTCATGCTTGACACCAAACTGAATAGATAGATTCTCTTTCCATTCTTTCACCTTTGTTTCCGGAATATTCACCATTTTTTCCTGTTGTTTTCTTTCCTTCCCTATATCTATCCTCTGAATTTCAATTTCTGATACCCTCTGTTTTTCCATCAATGCCTGATCCATCATTTGAATACCAACACATAAAGAATAAATTTTTCCATAATGTTCATCATTCATATCTTCATTCATATCAATCTGACAATACTTTACATTCATCCCTTCGTTTTGAAAATAGGTTTTGATCTCGTCGGAAATAATTTTTTTAAAGCTCTCATTATATCTCTGTTCCGCACCCAACAACTGTGCAGACATTCGCACATCATCCGCATAGTTCTGAAGCTGATTCTGAAAAAAAGTTTCGTCAATCACATCTTCCAAATCAAGCCATTGAATCACAGGCATCACCAAAATCAAAATGAGGATCATCCCCGTAACCAAACGAATATATTTCCCATAAGATTCATCCGGAATCAAATGATGAACCAGAGACATGCATAACAAATACACAACAATATTTTGAATCCATTCCCGAATCACACCCTGTTCACCCTCCCAAAAAAGTATCGGATGCCGATGCCATCATGGCCATAGATAAAAATAATAAAACAAAGACCATCCCCTCCACTTTCATAAGTAATGTTATCCCTTCCGATACCGTATGAAGACATGTGATCATACGTTTATCTGCAATGGGTTGAACAACTGCCTGCGCTGCCATATACATCAAAATCATTAAAACCAATTTAATCATAGGTAAAAGAAAAACAATTGATAAGATAATCAATCCTGCAGAGCCCACACCATTTTTAACCAGTACTGCGGATCCAATCACTGTTTTAAACACACTGCCCATGGCATCGCCCACTCCGGGAATGGCTGACGACAAACGGGATACCCATCCGTTTTTCAAGGTATCAAACGCTGGTAAAATCAGCCCCTGAATAAAATGCAATCCCACAATCACTCCAAAAACTGTTTTTGTAATCCATAACGAAATCGTCTTTATCAAATCGGCACTTTTCGAAAGCATGTCCTCTTTTGTCAATTGATTGACCATGGATATTAAAACGTAAATATGAATTAATGAAATAACGCCTTTTGTAATCAACCACTCTGTTAACGTCAAAATACCGATCATTATCTGATGATACCAGACACCGGTCTGGATATTTCCTGTCAAAGTCACTGCCAGACAAAAAACCGGAATCAGGGCAGACATAAAACGAATCATATGTTCCATTAGTCCGGAAGCCACTTCCACCGCAGTCATAAACGAAGTCAGAAGCAGAGTAAACAGCAACATATATGTCAGATAAAAACCGGTCTCTGCGATATAGGTTTTCGTAAAAGCCATAGAAAAATTTGTAAATACAGCACTGATTAAAACAATGGCGATGATTTGTGCCAGAATATCTTTGCTATTTCGGATCTCATAGAAAAAATATGTTTCTAAATACGTAAGCACATCCTCTAAAATTCCGTTAAAATCCCCCTGGATCAACTGTTGTACCAAATCCGAAAAAGACATTCTTATCTCTTTTGGAAATATTTCATTCATCGCTTCCTGTACTTCCCTATAATCCAGCGAATCTTCCGATTCCATGGCAAAAACTGGTGTTGAACATATCAAAAAAACACAAAAAACAAGCAACAACTGCTGCCATCTATACACGATCAATAAACTCCTGAATCGTTGTGAGCAATGTCGTTAAAATAGGCATACTCATCACTAAAATACTGAGTTTTCCAAACATCTCAATTTGAGATGCTATACCACTATATCCTACATCTTTACACAAATTTGCTGAGAATTCACTGATGTAAGCAATCCCAACAACCTTCAAAATAATTCCAATATAAGCACTGTTCATGGTCACATATTGTTGCAAACTTTCAAGGCTCTCCATAATCACTTCTAATTTTGCAAGTGATAACCCAAACAATACCATGCATGCTCCAACACCTGCAATGACCGCATACTCTGACTGAACACTTTTTAATGTCATCGCAAGAAAAACAGCTAACAATCCAATACATGCTATTTTGATCATCGGCTCCTCCTTATAACGCAAACATCTTCTCAACCGTCTGAAACAATTCATAGATATACGGAACAATCCACATTAATACGAGTACCAGACCGGCCAGACTGATTAGAAACGCCTGTTCATCTCTCCCTGAATGTTTCAGCACTTGTGATAATATGGATATCAATATGCCTACAGCTGCAATCTTATATATAATCTGTATGGACATATGTATCACCCCTTTAAATAAAAAATAAAATTAAAAATCCGCCGATTGAAAATGATAACACACGATACAAATGCTCTTTTTCCGGCCGTTCTTTTTCCAATTGATTCATTCGATTTCGCACATTTAAAATACAATTGTCAATGACTTCATTTTGCATACGAAGATCCTGAACGCCTAAAAAAGCCCCCAGATGCAAAAAAAGCATCTGATCTTCTTTATCAAATGCTTTTCCCATGTACTTTATGCACTTTATCCATATATCTTCACCATTACTGGCCTCTTTTTGCTCTAATCCGATTTTTAACATTTTATAAAAATCCGAAACCGGAAAATGAACCTGATCACTAATCTTTTCACAGATCCATTCCATGGGCAATCGATAAGTTTCTGCCATGCCTTTAAACAAAATCAGACTGCGTTCCATTTCTCGAAGAATCCATATTCGATCTTTCATTCTTTGAATCCGTTCCATTCCCAAAGAGATACAGCCAAAGAACACACACACGATACCTATCATCTTCAACATACTTAATATCAACCCGCTTTATAAATCATTCGACCTTCTTCATCACAAATAAAATGAATCCGCTCTGAAATTCCCCAGTCATTTAAAAAAACATGACGTTTAAACACAGAGGTTTTCCAAAAACGCTTCAAATCTGACATAGACTTCCCATGCAAAGTAGACAGTACATAACAGCCACTATGTATAGCATACTCAACCGCTTCTGCATCTCTTTTTGTACCCAGTTCATCAAACGCAATCAATTTTGGTCCCATCGAACGTACCATCATCTCTACTCCGTAAGGTTTTGGACATCGATCCATAATATCTGTCCTTATTCCAAGGTTATTTTGTGAAATTCCCTGATAACAGGCCGCCACTTCGGAACGCTCATCAACTAAACATACACTTATTCCTGGATGTGATCCATATCCATCGGAAAATAATCGGATCAAATCTCTTAAAAGGGTCGTTTTTCCACACCCTGGAGGTGAAAGAATCAACGTTGAACACGGTCTTCCTTCCTCCCATAAATATTCAAATATCTTACTTCCGCAACCCACAACATCGTGAGCAACCCTTATGTTCAGCGATGACACATGGGAAATGCTCTGAATCTGCCCATTTCTTAGAACAATTTGTCCGGATATGCCAACGCGATGTCCACCTCGAATCGTTAAAAACCCCTGACACAACTCATCTTCATAGGCATAAAGTGAATATTGACACAAATAAGCCAATATTTCCTGCAGATCTTTCGAAGAAACTATATAGGGATTATTACTTTTCGATACCAGACCTAAAGATATGTCTAAAATCTTTTCACCATATATGGTCATAAAAATCAAAGGTTTTTCGCAACGCATACGTACTTCTCGAATATTTTTCCACTCAATGCCAAACTTGTCCAGATAACGTCTCAGATTCAACGAAAAAAATGTTTCCATCTCGTCACCACCTGTCACTAATATATGTCCATGTGTTATAAAGTATTCAGGGTCTCTGATTGCAGAGACCCTATAATAACCTGCTTTCTATTAAATTTCTTTATATCGTGTATTCTTTCTCTCTTGTATATTTTATGGATTTACTTTCATTTCTATTTTTCCAGCATCACATGAAAGCGACCACGTTGCTTTTGTATCATTTCGAATGAATGATTCATAATCTTTTTTAGAATACTGTTGATTATTGATCTCCAATGATCCGGCATCCACATCAATCTCATAATTGTAATCACTCTCTCGCTTACCTGTAATCGTCAATTCAATTTTACCGGCATCCACATCTGCGTTTCCTCCGGAAATGGCTTCACCTTCATAGATAATACTTCCTGCATCACAATCAAGGTCCAGCCGGTTGGCGTGCATATTCTGAATTTTAGCTAAGCCGGCATCCACATCCACCTCTAATGTCTGTACACTTAAACCATTTTCAATAATGCATTCGCCTGCATCAATGTCCAGAAAAACTTGTTCAATTTCCATTTTTTCCGGAAGATATAAAGTTGTTTCCGGCATATGGAGGCCGGATAAAACAGAATGATTTTCGCTTCGTACTGTAATCACATTATCTTTTATCTGCAAATCAAAAAACGGTTCATCATCTGAGTCAGATTCCATATAAATCTCATCCAAATCGGTGGATTGTATAAATAAATGTCCAAAATCAAGATCAATCACAAGTTTAGAATAGTCCGTATTCACTGTTTGATCTGAGTAATGTTCTTCTTTATCTAAATCTTCATGATGATGTGTATCCATTTTATCATGCGGATTCCACAATCCATCAATCTGAAACTGCCCGCTTCTGACCATTTCCATAAGATCTTTCGATGTGATTCCCATCGCAAAGGCACTGACACATAATGCACTGCCTAATAATGCCAATACAAGAACAATCATCAACCAAATCTTTGTTCCTTTTTTCATGCGCATCCACCTCCATCTTTACAAAATAACTTATTCAATAATTTTCGAATATTTTCAATAATCCATGGAATCATAC
Organism: Lachnospiraceae bacterium; assembly: GCA_017391465.1. Next base: position 16,399 of record JAFOYH010000077.1, read on the forward strand.
GTTGAAAGATAACCACTGTCAGCATTGCAAACAGTATACCCACCGCAAGAAGAAGTAATGCAGCTCCCATCATAAAAATACCCTGAGGTACAGAAGTAATCATATGGATCACACTCATTACAAAAAGTACAACACCTCCGATCATACATCCAATAGCCACACCTGCCGCACCGAAGATCAAGCCGATAATCGTTCCAAGAATACCGAAGACAAGTCCGACCAGGCTGCCGCCAATGCCCAAGATTACAGGTGCAAGTACAATACAGGTGACAATTATCAGTATGAGTTTACTTTTTGAGCTGTTTTTAGATTCCACTTCTGTAATCACGCATTCATCTTCCAATTGCTCCTTATTCCCATAGATATCCAAAACGCCTGGCCGTTCGTTCGTATGTATATTTTTAAAACCCTGTTCAGAAATCTCAATCTGCTCATCTACATTGCCATTCAAGGAAGTACGAATAGAAAAAGCAATCTGTTCCGGACTTTCTAACAAAGTTCCAACATCATCCGTAGGGCCAATCCCCGCTTCGTCCAAATAGTCTCTATAATAATCCAGGGCATCCTGGCGATCTTTTTCATCAATATCCTGAAGCAAATAATCCAATTGTTTCAAAAACATTTCGCGTCTCATTCTTTCATCCCCTTCCCTTCAAACAGCTGCGTGATCTTTGCTGTATATGCTTTCCATTCACTTTTATATAAATTCAGTTGAGCAATCCCCGCCGATGTAATCCGATAATATCTTCGATTACGGCCACCAAATTGTATATCATAAGTTTCAAGACACTGATCCTTTTGCAGTCTTCGAAGTACCGGATACAATGTAGATTCCGAAATATCAATCACCTGTCTCACATCCTGGGTAATCTTATAACCATAGGTGCCGTCTTTTTCTTTTGAAACAACAGAAAGTACAACAGCATCCAAAAGTGCTGCACCTGTGTTAAATACCATGCCACGTCCCCCTTTCTATACTATGCCATAAATGCTTGTTTTTTTATGCATATATTCCCAAACCAATTCTTATCAATATAATATTATTTTTACATTTATATTATATTTCATATAATATTATTCGTCAATATATATTCTTGATAATGATAAAAAAAATAAGGCAACAAACTGTCGCCTTATTTAAAACATCTCTAAAAATCAAATTAGTGTGCACGCCATTCCAGATCACCGTTCTCAAGTCCCATGATCAACGCTTCTGCAGTTGCAATATTCGTTGCCATAGGGATGCAATACGCATCACATAAATTCATAATGGCATAAATATTGGGTTTTTCAGTTGCAGCCATAGAAGGATTGTAAAAGAAAATAACCATATCCATACGATTATCTTCGACCATCTCCATAAACTGCCGATCGCCACCGACGCTGCCAGGAAGAAACTTATTCACTTTCAAATTCGTCGCTTCTTCGATACGACGTCCAGTAACTCCTGTCGCATACAAGGTATGTTTGCCCAAAATTCGTTTATACGCAATGCAAAAGTTTTCAATTAGTTCTTTTTTATTATTATGTGAAATAATTCCGACATTCATGCCTTGCATAGACTCCTTCCAAAAATTTCCGATTCTTATCGGTATTTCCTAGCTAATATATTACTTTACTTATGATATTTTTGTCAATATCCACCAAAAAAAACACTTTCTTTTTTTCATATTGATGATATTTTTTTGCCAATTTTACATACTTTTCGATCATAAGTCAAAATACCGTTTACTTCTTCTTCGACATCTGAAACCTGCGTATATACAGCCGCACAAAGTCCCTGATCGATAAGCGGCTCCAAAGATTGTATCATCATTGTCCAAAATGCCTTATTTAATGTTTCTGTATCTGTATAAGTTTTATATCCATAAACCTCATCAACGACACTGTGTCCATTAATATGACAGGCAAACCCTCCATATTCAGACAAAACAAAAGCTCTTTTTCCATCTGGGTGTACCTGAAGTTTTCTAAAGTAATTATGTTCGCTGACAAAATCTCCACATCCTACATCAAACCACCCACTGGCTGAATCCACAAGACGTGTTGAATCCAATTCACGAATGTACGCAGTCACTTGCTTCGTCTCAAACTGTCCCCAGCCTTCATTAAATAGAACCCAGCAGGCAATCGATGGTGTATTGTACAAGAGATGAATCGTATCACCACATTCCTGAATCCATTCCTCTCTTGCCTTTCGATCTCTTCGCCCTGTAAGTATGGGAATATCATTCGACAATTTTTGGATTGCAGGTAATCCCGTCGGCAAATATGTAACCAATAATGGTGATGGCACAGAACCTCCATTCACCATATCCTGCCAGACAATCATTCCAAGTCGATCGCAATGATAATACCATCTTAAACTTTCGATTTTAATATGTTTTCTAAGCATATTAAATCCCAGAGATTTCATTTTCCTGATATCATAAATTAAAGCTTCATCCGAAGGTGGCGTATACAAACCATCCGGCCAATACCCCTGATCTAAAACACCATTCTGAAAATAGGGTTTATGATTCAAACAAACACGTAAAATATCCAATTCGTCCTTCTCAATCGACCATTTACGCATAGCAAAATAACTTTCCACATAATCTTGATCTGTCCAAATCTTTACGGTATATAAAAACGGCCGTTCCGGACTCCATAATTTTGCTTCCGGGATATATAACTTCCATTCTTCCGAATCACCAACCACAGACACGATACACTTTTCATTTTCATATATCTTGATCTGATAAAAATCGCATGATCTTTTTGTCTGTATCTTTATCTCAATCCGGCTCTGATCAATGTCCGGTGTCATCTGAATGAATTGAATATAATTTTCAGGCACCCATTCCATCCATACAGTTTGCCATATACCGCTCTGAGCTGTATAATACATGCCTCCACGATTTAGCTTCTGTTTTCCCTTACTGGCTGTTCCCATATCACTGTCATCTGCGACCAGTAGATATAAATGATTCTCACCCTGGTGAAGTGCTTCTGTAATATCCCACTCAAAAGGCAAATATCCACCCCTATGGCTTCCAATATGTTTACCATTAATGTAACCATGACATCTTTCATCTACAGCTCCAAAATGGAGAATACAACGTTTATTTTTTCCATTTTGTTCCACATTTATGCAGCGGTGATACCATAAATATTCCCCTGGCTTTAACTGTCTTGAAACGCCGGATAATGGTGCTTCCGGTGAAAAAGGCACAAGTATTTTACCATCCCATATCTTCGGTGGAAAACATAATTGTATATCTTTTTCATCGACAATGGCATAATCCCAATATCCATTCAAACACTCCCAGTTGGAGCGAACCATCTGTGGTCGCGGATATTCTTCATGCACATGACAAACATCCAGATTTTCTCCCCAAGGAGTATATATTGTCTTTGGTTCCGAGTGTTTTTTTCCGATCTGTATACTTTTTATAGCATCTTTAATATTCATAACCTACTCTCCATTACAAGAACATCCATACGGAGTTCCGATTCCTGATGATCGATGATAATCTCCCTGAATACCCAGTACTTTGCTTTGCAAAAAAGCCCCGCAAACAAATGCGGGGCTTTAAATTCATTTCATAATATCCATTAAACTCTGGAAAGATATTCACCTGTACGTGTATCAATCTTGATAACATCACCGATTTCAACAAATAATGGAACATAAACTAATGCGCCTGTTTCAACAGTTGCTGGTTTTGTAGCACCTGTAGATGTATTACCTTTGAAACCTGGTTCTGTTTCTGTAACTTCAAGTTCTGCAAATAAAGGTGGTTCAATGGCGAAAACCTGTCCTTTATGAGAAAGCATCTTAACCATTTCGTTTTCTTTAACGAATTTAAGGGAATCTGCAACCTGATCTTCCATAAGAGCGATCTGATCATATGTTTCTGTATTCATGAAATGATACATATCGCCATCGCTGTAAAGATACTGCATCTCCTGTCTTTCGATGTGAGCCTGTGGGAATTTTTCAGTTGGACGGAAAGATGTTTCAATAACACCACCGTTTTTAATATCTTTTAATTTTGTACGAACAAAAGCTGCACCTTTACCAGGTTTTACATGCTGAAATTCAATTACCTGATATACGTTGCCATCATATTCGATTGTTAAACCATTTCTAATGTCGCCTGCTGATACCATAATGGAATCCTCCTTCAATTTATTGCCTAAATAACTTATTATATTATAAATACTTTCTGACAAATTTTCAACTATTTTTTTATGACTCGTGTCTGTTTTTCATTTTTTGCATAGACCTTCTGCTTTTGCCACTTTCATTGAACGGCGTTTCTTTTTATAAAAATATAAAACGATCTTTTCCAGATAACGTTTCAGTATAATCTGAATTTCTTCTTTTGGATGAATCGGCTGAACAAGAATACTAAAAATGCCTGCCAGTTTTGCCCCCAAAACATCCGTAAAAATCTGATCACCCACAAAAACAACCTGCTCTTTTTCAAGTCCCATGATCGCTGCTGCCTTCAGATAATTTTCCGGATTTGGTTTATGTGCGTCACATACTGTGTATGCATGAATATTTTCATTAAACATCTGTACACGCGGTCCTTTATTGTTGGAAATGAGTGCATATTCAAATCCCAGTTCATTCAGACGTACAAATAAATCTTCTGCACGTTCATCTGCAGGTGCACCATGAGGCACCAATGTATTGTCAATATCAAAAATAACTCCTCGATATCCTTTTCTATACAATTTTTCAAAAGGAATCTTATATGTTGAGGATATCCATGCATCCGGATATAATATGTCCAATGACAATTTATGTTTCATTTTCTTTTCCTCCCACACAAGCAAAATCTATATATTCTTCTACATCCAATACCAATTCAACCGGACAATGATCTGAACCGAAAATCTCCTGATGAATCGAAGCATCTTTGAGCTGATCTTTTAAGCTTTCAGATACAATAAAATAATCGATACGCCACCCTGCATTATTCTTACGGGCATTGAATCGATAAGACCACCAGGAATATTCTCCCGTCTTGTCCGGATAAAAATACCGGAATGTATCAATAAATCCAGCATCTAACAATGCCGTCATCTTTGCACGTTCTTCATCAGAAAAACCTGCATTTTTACGATTGGTTTTTGGATTCTTAAGGTCAATCTCTTCATGTGCAACATTCAGGTCTCCGCAAACAACAACCGGTTTATGTTTCTCTAAACCTTTTAAATATGTCCGAAAATCATCTTCCCATTCCATACGATATGGAAGACGTGCCAGACCTTCCTTTGAGTTTGGCGTATAAACATTAACCAGATAAAACGATTTATATTCTACGGTAATCACACGACCTTCATGATCATGCGCCTCGATACCAAGACCATAAGTTACAGAAACCGGTTTTATACGTGTAAAGACAGCGGTCCCCGAATACCCTTTTTTCTCAGCATAGTTCCAGTACTGTTCATACCCTGGAAGATCCAGTTTAATCTGTCCTTCCTGAAGTTTCGTTTCCTGAAGACAGAATACATCCGCATCTAATGTCTGAAATATATCGATAAAACCTTTGCCTACGACCGCGCGCAGACCATTGACATTCCAGGAAATCAGTTTCATTTTTCCCAACCTCCAATCATCTCGATCAGTTTCACATTATTATCGTGAGTATTAATCGCCACACGATAATAATCTGCACTGGCATTTTTGTATTTATCACACGAACAAACTTCAATGTCTCTCTCAAGCAACCACTGGCCGAGATTCATCTTTCCTTTCGCAGGTGCTTCAAAAAACACAAAATTTGCCACACTTTCCATCACACGAAAACCAAACTTTCGAAGTTCTTCCTGAAGCCATTGACGTTCTCTTATTGTATGCTCAAGAACCATCTGTTCATATTCTAAAGCAGTAAGCGCCGAAAGGCCTGCCGCTTCTGCCACACGATTGACATTCCACTCGCAACCAAACATATCAATGATTGCTGCCATTCCATCTTTACCACATAATGCATAGCCTAAACGTAAACCTGCAATACCATACATCTTTGTAAAGGATTTGATAATAATCAGTTTGTCGTATTTTGCAAGCTGATCCATGACCGAATAGTCATCGCCATTTTCGACAAATTCCAGAAAGCATTCATCAAGAACAAACCAACAATCCATTTTCTGACAATGTTCAGCAACTTTAATTACCTGTTCTTTTGTCATAATCGTACCTGTTGGATTATTTGGATTACAAATACAGACCATATCCGTATCTTCTGTAATCTGTTCCATAATATCTTCATGTACTTTAAAATCTTCATGACTCATATTGTAATAATGAATATCCGCATTGACACGATTCAATGCGCGTTCATACTGACCAAACATTGGTGCAAGAATCAACGCCTTTTTCGGACGCAATGCAAAAACGGTTCTGAAAATCACATCGGATGCACCATTCCCAACACAAATACGTTCCGGATCCACATGATAACGTCCACTTATAGCCTTCGCAAGATTTGACTTACTTTTATCCGGATAGTCGTAGACATCGGACAAGCTGTCAATCATAGCATTTTTTATATTCTCAGGAATTCCTAAAGGGGTTAAATTAACTAAAAAGCTTAACATTTAATTTCTCCTTATTTTATGTGCACATGAATTATATCCAACACATCTTTTAACTGTTTTGCCGGAATCTGTCCCGGTGCCGATGCTTTTTCTCCGGCACCAAATGTTAAAGCCGAACCAAATGTCTCTCCAGCCAGACGACTGATCAGACCTAATGCCCCCATAGCCATAGTGATCACCGGCTTATCCGAATAAAGCCGCCCCATCTCATCCGTTGCCGTCAAAAGTTCTAAAACATCCGAAGTTGTTTTTGGCATGACTGCAATTTTTAATATATCGGCTCCCATCTCATCCATTAAAATCATTCGTCGCGTCAATTCATCTTTTGAAGGAGTTTTTCGAAAATCATGATTGGATGCAATAACTTTGATTCCACATGCATGCGCTTTTTCAATAATTAGTGGATTTACATACGCATCCATAAATAATTCCACATCCAATGCATCGATACAACCGGATTCGCAGACGATATTCGCCAATTTTAAATAATTTTCCGGTGTGATTGGCCGTTCCCCTCCCTCCTGAATGGAACGGAAGGTAAATAAAATTGGAATATTTTCCAAAATCTGGCGCAATTCAATCAATACTTCCTTCAAGCAGGAAATATTAAATATTTCTTCATACCAGTCACCACGCCATTCTACAAGATCCGCTGGCAATTCCAATATCTTTTTGGCTTCTTCAATAATTTCTTCTTTTGTCCTTCCACAGATTGGTATACAGATCTTCGGACGTCCTTGGCCAATAGCCAGATTTTTCATATAAACTGTATTCATAGGAACCTCCAAATTGACATTAAACTAATTTTATTTTAATATTATTTCTAAATAATGGCAAGCTTAATGATAAAGGAGACAAAAGTTATGGAATCTAGAATTACAGGACATACCGTATTAACAGGACTTTTGGGAAGTCCCGTAGAACACAGCATCTCTCCGATGATGCACAATGAAGCTTTTAAAAGACTTGGTCTGGACTTCGCCTATCTTGCCTTCAATGTAGGAACCGGGCATTTAAAAACTGCCGTTGAAGGCTTAAAAGTGCTTGGTGTGCGCGGTTTTAATCTGACCATGCCGGATAAAAATCTCATGGCCGAATATTGTGATCATCTTTCTCCTGCCGCTGAAATGATCGGTGCTGTGAATACCGTCGTTAATGATCACGGCATATTGACCGGATATACAACCGATGGTATTGGATACATGCAAGCAGCCCGTGATGCCGGCTTTGATCTGACAGGTAAAACCATGACCTTGCTTGGCGGCGGTGGCGCTGCGACAGCCATCTGTGTACAGGCAGCTTTGGATGGTTTAAAAGAAATTCGCGTATTTAACATCAAAGACGAATTTTATCCTCGACTCCAGAATCTTTTAAATAAAATCAACGATCGAACAGACTGTAAAGTCACTCTGAATGATCTGGCAGATGAAGAAACTCTCAAAAAATCGATTGAAACAAGCCATATTCTCGTCAATGGAACGTCTGTCGGTATGAGTCCTAATGAAGATGCCTGTCTCATTAAAGATATGTCTGTTTTCAGACCGGATCTCATAGTTTCCGATGTTATTTATAATCCGACAGAAACCAAACTTCTACGTCTGGCCCGTGAACACGGATGTCCTACATTCAATGGTCTTTATATGCTGCTTTATCAGGGAGCTGCTGCTTTTAAACTCTGGACAGGTAAAGATATGCCCGTAGATGTGATTAAGGATTTGTACTTCAAACGCTAAAAAAAAGAAGTGTCCGTTGTCAAACGAACACTTCTTTTTTTAAAGACGTTTTATAATCTCTTCACTAATCGATTGAATCGTTCTATTGTCCGTAATGACAGAAAAATGCGCTGCTGCCTCATATTTTGGACTGCGCTGTGCCAATAGATTTCCAATAAATTCGACATTTTTATTTCCACGAAGCAACGGACGATTGTCATCATGTTTCACCCTTTTAAGTATGGTTTGTGGCGTTGCTTTAAGCCACACAACGGTTCCAACTTCTTTCATGATAGCTGCATTTTCATCGCGAAGTGCCATACCGCCGCCACAGGAAATAATCAGATTCTTCTCATTTTTCAATTCTTTAAGCAATTCTGTTTCCATATTGCGAAACGCTTCTTCGCCTTTTCTGGCAAAAATATCCGAAATACTCATGCCTTCCCTCTCAGCAATTAAGGCATCTGTGTCCACTTCTTTCATATGTATTAACTTATTCAGTCTTCTTGAAATGGCAGATTTGCCTGTTCCCATAAATCCAATAAGAATAATATTATTTCTATTCATATAAATCATTTCCTTCTTCTGTATACATATCTTCTGAAAAAAATTCATTTTCATCCAATTGAATATACGCTTCCAAATTATCCAGATTAAACAACAATTGGGCTTCCATGATCATCAACTCGTCCACAAAACCTTCCACAACACCACGAATTGCAGGTTCCAACTCCTGAACATCAGAAAAATCAAAGTTCTTTGTTTTCAGAACACGCTTAAACTTAAATCCCTCTTCAAGTATTTCGTCTGGTTTATGTAAGGATAAAATCTTATGCATCGTTTCTTTGTGAGCATCTGCTGTATGAAATCCTCCAAGTTCAAAACCGGCAAACAGTGTTTTATCCTGAACAACTATTTTATAACAATACACTCGATCTGTTCGAAACGAACTTTCTTCCCTTTCTAATGGCAACAGATATTCATCCATGTCTGCTGTATGAAACATAAAACAGGTATTGGACTTTTGACGATCATCAAATAAAATTCGTCCATTCTTCGCTAGTTCATTTAATGTTTCCCGAATAATGCTTCCGACAATATTTTTATCATTCATCCGATTTTCAAAAATCAGATCCAGAGCTTTTTTATGTTTATGATATATTTTTTGACATATTTGCATTAACTGATGTTCGTCCACAATATCCCTCCGAATAATTTCTTGATAATTACGAATCATGAGCTCCACATCGGATTTCAGATTTTCACCTGAACATGTCTCCTCCAGAAGATCCATCACATCTGCATAAGTCATCGTATCCCAGAATTCGATATCACTGAGTAAAACCCCCTCTGTTGAAAGAAATACAAAAACTTTATCATTTGCATTAAACTCTTTTTCCACAATAGACCGAAATCTTCCAAGCTGCTGATCCCGTTCTTTCGACAATACTTTGTTTTCAATGACAATAACCATTTTCTCTTTCTCTGAAATCAGAACAATATCGATGTTTTTCCAATCTTTATACACTGTAAAACTCGAATAATCCAATGCCTGTATTCGTGAGTGATCGTAACGTTCGACTCCTGCATAATCTGCCAGTTTCATCATTAACGCTTTGAAAAACTTGTCACCAATACCGTGATTTTCTTCCGTGTCCAGTAACCATGCCAACATCTGACTGTGAAATTTTTCCTGTCTGGACACCCCAAGAACATCAAACATATTAAACCGTCCTGTCCACGGCAATAATTCATTCAGACAATCCTGATCCAAAAGAAAGTTTTTTAATGCTTCTTCATCCGAAATTTCTTTTTCAAATATCTCCTGCATTTTATCCTCTCCTTAATTTGCGAAGTTTCTTTTTTGTCTGTGCATCGACACGACAGGACTCACAGATTTTATAAATGGCTTACTTGTGCGTAGAATCATTCAATGCCATAACGAAAGCAAAACGCTCGTCTATTTTCCCTTTCGTATATTGAATAAAAGGCAACCTTAAAAATAAGATTGCCTCTATTGGTATTATGTAGTTAAAACCATTTTACGTCTCCCATACCTCTGGAAAGACCTGTAATACCGGTTCTTGCCAGTTCCTGAATATCGTAATCCTTGATTAAATTTAAAAAAGCTTCAATTTTTGACAATGTACCTGTCATCTCAATAATCAGCGAACACATACCGACATCCACGACTTTTGCTCTGAAAATATTTGCCACGGCAAGAATTGCCTGTCGTTCTTCCGCAGTGGCACGAACTTTAACTAAAATCAACTCTCGACAAACGGATGCATCCGGATCCAATGTCTTAACATCACGTACATCTACCATCTTACGCAGCTGTTTTTCAATCTGTTCGAGAATCTGATCATCACCATCCACAACAACTGTAATGCGTGTGAATCTTGGATCCATGGTTGTGCCGGCTGCAATACTGTGAATGTTGTAACCTCTTCGAGTGAAAAGTCCGGATACACGGCTTAAAACACTGGATGTATTATCAACTAAAAGTGAAAAAACTCTCTTTCGTTCCATACCTGTACCTTCCTCTATTATATATATGGCACTTTGCCGAAACAAAGTGCCTGCTGTTTACTAATTATAGAGATTTCCTCTTATTTTGTCAACAAAAGGATTGATGAATCTGGCTGCTTTCCCCAATTCTTCTTCAATGCGAAGTAACTGATTATATTTTGCCAGTCGGTCTGTACGCGACAATGAACCTGTCTTTATCTGACCACACATCAGTCCAACTGCAAGATCTGCAATGGTTGTATCCTCGCTCTCACCCGATCGATGGGACATGACCGCATGATAACCATTTTTCTGAGCCAAATGCACAGCTTCCATGGTTTCTGTCAATGTCCCAATCTGATTTGGTTTAATCAAAATAGCATTTGCACACTGTTTATTAATACCCTCCTGAAGACGTGATGTATTGGTTACAAAAAAATCATCGCCAACTAACTGAACACGTTTACCCAGTTTTTCGGTTAAATGTATCCATCCATCCCAATCATCCTGATCACATCCATCCTCGATAGATACAATCGGATATTTACCAACAAGCATTTCATAATAATCTGCAATGCTATAACTATCAAAAACTTTGTTTCCCTCACCTGAAAGCACATACTTTCCATGTTTATAAAACTCACTGCTCGCCACATCCAGTGCCAGGCATATGTCTTTTCCAGGTTCGTAATTTGCTTTTCGAATAGCCTGCATAATCATTTTTAATCCATCTTCATTTGCAGCCAGATTCGGTGCGAAGCCACCTTCATCACCTACCGCTGTATTCATTCCCATTTCTTTTAAAACCGACTTCAACGCATGAAACACTTCACTTCCCATGCGTAAGGCTTCTTTAAAACTTCCGGCTCCCGTTGGAATAATCATAAATTCCTGAAAATCAATCCCATTATCTGCGTGCGCCCCACCATTTAAAATATTCATCATGGGCATTGGAAGTAATGTTGCAGATACTCCGCCAATATAACGATACAATGGCATTTTATAATAATTGGCTCCTGCATGAGCACATGCCAGAGATGTCCCCAGGATTGCATTAGCACCCAGCTTTTTCTTTGAATCTGTTCCATCCATCTCCAAAAGCAAGGCATCAATGTCCTGTTGCTTTGTCACATCGTTTCCATGAATCGCTTTTGCAATCTGCTCATTGACATGTTTAACAGCCTTACAAACCCCTTTACCGTCATAACGTTTTTTATCACCATCTCGAAGTTCTAAAGCCTCATAAACACCTGTAGACGCTCCAGAGGGTACAATGGCACGCCCCTTAACTCCCCGATGTAATTCGATTTCAACTTCAACCGTTGGATTTCCTCTGGAATCCAGCACTTCTCTTCCACAAACTTCTTCAATTTTCTTTAACATAAAAAACCTCCTGCATAAAGACACACTTGTTCATTTAGTATGTTTTATACAGAAGGTTTTTATTCCTGTTTTAAATGAAATATATATTATATCCTTCAATCTCTGCCACGTTTCATAAGATTATAAACAACGCAGGCTGTGATACATGCTGTACCAATAACCGCCATAAGAATCAGAGGAATTGTACCTATGCCTTTCGATGACTCTGTTGGTTCATGATCCGTCACATTTTTTCCACTTTCCGGTATTTTTTCCCATTGAGCATAAAGCTCTAAGTCTTCTTCGAGGTTTGTAACCATATCTCCAGCAGTGTATCTTTTTCCACTTCCATCTTCTTCCGTATTCCATCCGATAAATGTATAACCTTCACGCTGCATATGATCTCCAGATAAAATTAAAACCTCATCGTCTGTTTCATACTCATTCAAATCTTCTGGTATTCCCTCTTTTACATCCGCATGATAGATAACCTGATAGAGTGGAATCCAACGTGCATAAAAAGACAGGCCCTGTTCTTTCATGACTGTCTCTTCACGTGTTACGGTTTCTCCAAGATCATTGGATCCAAAAATTTCTTCACCTTCCACATAAAGACCATCTTCTTTGGATGTTAATGCCCAACCGGCAAAACGATATTTCATGACACTCATTGTGCCACGCCCCATAACTTTAACTACACTGCCCACCGCATACTTATCTTTATCCGCAGGTGCCTGTCCAAGCAGAGATGTTCCCTTTGGGATCACTGGAATATAATTTGCTGCGAACTTATCTGTTCCAATAGCTTTCCACTGAGCATACAATGTAATATCTGAAGATTCTATAAAAATACGATCACCTTCATAATAACGCATGCCCGACCCATCCTGACTTAAAGACCAGCCTGCAAATTCATATTTTATGCCATCGGAGTCCTGTTTATTTAAATTTCCCGGTGCTTGTACAATAATAAAGTCTCCATTATAGTAAAGATTAGAACCTGAAGCAATTGTTCCATTCGTATCTTTTGGAACCTCTCCTCCGGAATATGTATTGCCATGATAATTTACTTCATAAACCGGAATCCACTTTGCATAAAGTGTAATTCCGCCTTTCTGCATCTCTACCTGTTTCTTCACCGGAATACCGGCAACCGAAAAGTTTGAATAAATCACATCTGTATTATAATACTGACCGTCACCAGGTTCTAAAGACCAGCCTGCAAATTGCCATCCATCTGCCGAAAGACCTGTGCCCTTTTCAAGCTGTATGTCAACCATCGTACCTTCTCTGTATTTTGCCGTATCCTTTGGAACATCGCCAAAAACTTCCGATCCCTTAGGGGCATTTTCATCATAAGTAATGGAATAAAGTGTTTCTTTATATTTATAAGTCACATTAAAGAAATTGTCACCAACAGAATCTTTTGTATCCTGCCCCTGATAACGAATCTTTTCCCAACTATACTTGTTGTCTACAATCTGGCCCATATGAAAATCTACGCCGGCTGCAGTTCCCGTACGTCCGTCTTTTCCATAGTTATCCCGACGTTCATCGGTTATTTCAGCAAAATCTCCTGTTGGTATCTCAGGAACCAATGTATACCACCCATCAGATAAACCATCAATCATCAAATGCTGTTCCAACTGTGTACTGCCTTTTTCAAATGTTACTGTATAAACAGTGTATGGTGTATTGCTTGTAATGTGTTGATTCTGCTGATCAAAACGATACAGACGATAACGAAAATCCTGTGAAACCTGCGCATGATTATATGGTGTACGATTCAGTTGTACTGTCAGATCTATGCATCCCGTGATAAGTTCTGTACGATAACTTGCCTGGTCCATTGGATCTGTATCCGAGACTATGTTTTCTTTGCCGCTTGTATTTGATTTCGCTTCTGAAGTTGATGCTTCTCCCCTATAGAGAACTTCGACCCGATATTCTGCATCTTCATTCGAAATCACCTCGAACTCAGATTCAGGAATATGATATGGAAGTTGTGTCATTGGTTCTCCAATCGGAGACTCTTTTTCACCTTCCACACGATACCATTGAACAGCGATCGGAAGATCTCTCAGCTCACCATAAACAGCATCCATCTTTACAATAGCTTTTGATAAAAATGCAGCATTTTCCACATTGATCCCTTTCATCACAGGAACAACTGTATCTGAAAGGTCAACTTCAGTTTTAACATTCACCGGAATATCTTCAAAATCAAAAGATACTGCAGGTTTTGAATCTTCCGAAGATGCATATAAACCGGATAAGCCCTGAACACTTAATGACTGATTATTGCCACCAATAAATTCCACATTCGCCTGAATATAGACATGTTGCTTTTTCATCTTGTCAAATTTAGGATTTTTCCACACAACATACCATCCATTGCGATCTCTGGATACAATTCCACTTTTCGAATCTGTTGTCACGTAACCATCCGCATCAATAGAATCGCCTTCAGATAGAATATCTCCATAGGCATCCGTCAAATGATAATTGGCACCGGCATATACACGGATTTCCTCTGCATTTGAATCCAATCCCTGAACATCAAAACACAGATCATAAATACGACGATTCCAGTGATTCAGCGAAACATTATAGATCACTTCATCCTTCTTATCCTTTGCTTGTTCCGATTCTGTTGCATAAACACTTATATTCATCATCAAAACACAGATAAACATAAAAAGACTTGTCATTTTGATTTTCTTTATCCATTTCATACACAGACCTCCTCATTTTTTCCAACGAGCATCTCATATAATCCATCCACAGATACGGCCAGATCATCGGCACCTGCCATTTTAAGTTCATCTTCATTACCATAGCCGAACAATACACCAATGGCAGGGATATCATTCTTATGAGCGCCTATAACATCATGTTCACGATCCCCGATCATCACAATCTGATTCAGATTCCACGAAATTCCATCTTCATTAAGGCACTGAAGAACCCACGCTATTACTTCAGCCTTATTGGTACGTTCACCATTGAGTAAACTGCCAACGATCCGATCAAAATATCCATCCAAACAAAAATGCTCCAAAATTTGTTTAGCAAAGACTTCCGGTTTGGATGTTGCCAGACAAAGAATCTTTCCCTGTTTCTTCAATTCTCTCAAAAGCTGTTCAATCCCTGCATATACTTCATTTTCAAAAAGACCTTTTACACTGAAATATTCTCGATAAACATCAACAGCACGATAAGCCTCCTCTTTTTCAAACCCATAAAACCGTTCAAAAGACTCGTGCAGAGGCGGACCAATAAATTTATACAACTCTGTTCGATCGCTCACTTCAATACCATAACGATGCAACGCATGCATAACCGAATTTGTAATCCCCAGACCTGGATCTGTTAATGTCCCATCAAGATCAAATAATATAATCTTTTTATTATTCCATATTTTATTCATCATAAACAAAATCACCTTTCCAATGTTATGCTCATTATATCATAAATAATGAAACTTATCATTGAAAAGGTGATTTTGTCTGAAAATTCTTCATTCATTTGTCACGAGTTCATCCTTTGACTGACTTAGCAAATCCGACAGAGTCATACTATCTACATAAGTGTTGATGACATTGGCAAGACCTTCCCAAAATACAAGTGTCATACATTCTTCACTTCTTGGACACTGATTGATCTCGTCTTCCAAACAGATAACCGGAGCCAAACTTCCTTCCGCCACCCTGAGAATATCACCAATCGTATATTCTGAAGGATCTTTGGCTAAACGATATCCGCCACCCGCACCTCGGACACTGCGCACATATCCTGCTTTACTGAGCAGATTCATCACCTGCTCTAAATATTTGATTGTAACACCCTGACGCTTTGAAATTTCTTTTAAAGGAATCAAACTCCCCTGGTCATGCATTGCCAGATCCAGCATTGTACGCAACGCATAACGTCCCTTTGTAGAAATCTTCATGCATAG
>JAFOYH010000012.1 GCA_017391465.1 Lachnospiraceae bacterium
AAAAAAACATAGGAGGACGGTCCAATGAGATAAGTAATTGGAATCCAAAAACAAAATAATTGAAAGCGAGGTTATATAGTGAAACTTTCTATCATTCATTAACAGGGCTATCTGATAAAAAAATTAGTCAGATAGCCCTAAAATTATGCCCGAATTTATGATATGATAATAAAAGATCAAATCGGGGGACAAAGATATGATGTATTTAATATTAGCGATAGCAAGCAGTGCAATGGTATCTGTTTGTATGCGATTGAGTGAAAAACACGTAAATAATGAAATGGGAATGTTTACGGCGAATTATGCCGTTTGCATAGTTTTGTCCTTTTTTTATTTGAAACAGATTCCAACAGGAAATGAAGCACATGCTTTGTTATGGATGCTGTTTTTAGGAATTTTAAGCGGAATTTTATATCTTGTATCTTTTGTGGTCATGAAAGTCAATATGAAACACAATGGGATTGTACTTACATCGACATTCATGAAATTAGGTGTTCTCATCCCAACATTGATGGCTGTTTTCGTTTTTGGAGAAACTCCGGGATGGGCACGTGTATGTGGAATCCTCTTAGCTATCATTGCCATTATCACAATTCATTTTGAAAAAGATTCTGTACAGGCAGGAAGTCGAAAAAGCTTGTTAATTGGATTGCTGATTTTAAGTGGTTTTACAGATGCAATGGCAAATATTTATGAACAGGTAGGGGACGTATCGTTAAAAGATGGATATCTGTTGATAACATTTTTGGCTGCTTTTTTCTGTGCTTTGATTTTAGCGCTACATGGAAAAACAAAGATTGGAATGAAAGATGTGTTCTTTGGATTTTTGATCGGTATTCCTAATTATTTTTCGGCTCGGTTTTTATTATGGGCATTAGGTCAAATGGATGCAGTGTTAGTTTATCCAATGTATAGCATTGGTACGATTATTGCAGTAACATTGGTTGGTGTTTTATTCTTTAAAGAAAAGCTAAGCAAAAAGAAAGTGATCGCATTGGGAATGATTGGAATTGCTTTATGTTTGCTAAATGTCTGATATAAATAAATGCTTTTTGTGATTTGTGTGAAAAATACAGAATAATAAGCGAAAATTAACAGAAAAAAATAAAAAAGTAAAATGAAAATCAGAAAAGAATATTGACAAATGAATAAATGTATAGTACAATAAAAACATCAAAAGAAGAGAAAACTTCTCAAACAGGAGGACAATCCAATGAAATAGATATTTCATTTCCGATTAAAATCAAAAGCAGGAGGACGGTCCAATGGCATAGTTTATTCTAAGATAAAAGTGAGAATCTCTATAAGAGTTTACATAGATACATCTAAGTAAAGGAGGAGATTTTATATGGGAGGAAGAGATCCATAGTACTCCAGAAAAAAGGATTAACCAGAAGGTTAAGGAGAGAAGATTAAAGGTAAATAAAAGAAAGAGAGGTTATATAGTGAAACTTAATATTATTCATTGAAAGGGCTATCTGAAAAGAATGAATCAGATAGCCCTAAAAAATTGTCTAAAGAAGGATAGAATAAAAAGTTTTGACAGTCTTTTTATTTAATGTTAGTATTAAGTGTACGATTTTAATGTGAAATGATAACCGTTCAGTTTGTGCTGAATCGGTTTTTTTATGTTTAGAAAAGCGAAAAAACAGGGGGATACATTTTTATGACACAGAAGGAACGAGCAAGAATTGAAAAAATTGCTGAGAACTTCCAGTTTAAAGGAACATTAGTGGATATACGACCATGGGGGAATGGGCATATCAATGATACATATTTAATGGGATTTGAGATTGATAATAAAGAATGTGTTCGTTATATTCTTCAGAGAATTAATAAAAATGTATTTCCGAAACCGGAAGAAGTTATGGAGAATGTTGTAAATGTAACAACGCATCTTCATAAAAAGATTGTTGAAAATGGTGGAGATCCTTATAGAGAAACGTTGAATATTATTCCTGCAAAATCGGGTATGTCTTATTATAAAGAATCTGATGAAAATTATTGGCGTGCTATGATTTTTATTACAGACGCATCAAGTCATGATGTGGCAGAGAATGCAGAAGAGTTTTACCAGAGTGCGGTAGCCTTTGGAAGGTTTCAGAGTTTACTGGCAGATTTTCCAGCTGAAGAATTGCATGAAACGATCAAGAACTTTCACAATACAAAAAGTCGATTTGACACATTTAAAAAAGCATTGGAAGAAGATGTGGCAGATAGAGCAAAGTATGTCAAAGATGAGATTCAGTTCGTTTTGGATCGTGAAAAGGATGCCAGTTATTTTGTAGATCTTATTGATAAACACGAGGTACCCATTCGAGTGACGCATAATGATACAAAATTGAATAACATTATGATCGATAATCAGACGCATGAAGGTATTTGTGTAATCGATCTGGATACGACCATGCCTGGGCTTGCCATGTATGATTTTGGTGATTCTATTCGTTTTGGTGCAAGTACAGGTGAAGAAGATGAAAAAGATTTAAGCAAGATCAGCTGCAGTATGGAACTTTTTGAAGCCTATACAAAAGGTTTTATTGAAGGTTGTGATGGAAAACTGACAGAAAAAGAGATTGAATTATTACCAATGGGAGCGAAGGTCATCACATACGAATGTGGCATGCGTTTTTTGACAGACTATCTCCAAAATGATGTGTATTTTAAAACATCGCGTAAAGAACATAATCTGGATCGAGCACGTACCCAATTTAAGCTGGTGGCAGATATGGAGAAAAAATGGAATCAGATGCAGTCCATTGTAAAAAAATATAATAAAAAATCGAAAATAAAATATCATCGTAGTTGAGAAATGATGTGAAAAGGCTGAAAGATTGAGCAAACAATCTTCCAGTCTTTTTTATTGATTCTAAGATGAGCGAATGATACAATAGGGATAAATTAGCAAGGGGGGATTTGCATGATCATAAAAGATCAAAGTATTTTTTCTTTAGGCACAGACAAAGAAAGGGCGATTCATGTTCAGACAGGTGAAGTTATTGAGATATATACAAAAGATTGTTTTGATAATCAGGTAACGACAGAAGATTATGAGATGCTTGGTTTTGACTGGAGTCATGTGAATCCGGCAACAGGTCCTCTTTATATTGAAAGTGCTAAACAAGGTAATGTATTAAAAGTAGAAATTTTAAATATTGAAATGGATGAATATGGAACGATGTGCGCTATGCCGGAAGAAGGAGTCCTTGGTAGCGATGTAAAAGAGAGCACATTTAAGAAAGTTAGAGTTCAGGACGGCATCTGTTATTTTAATAATTTAAGTCTTCCCATCCGTCCGATGATCGGTGTTATTGGTGTTGCTCCCCAATCGGATTCGATACCAACCGGAACACCGGATTCTCATGGCGGTAATATGGATAATGCGAAGATAACCACGGGAACCATACTGTATCTTCCGGTTTTCCATGATGGTGCTTATTTTGCCTGTGGAGATGTGCATGCAGCCATGGGTGATGGTGAAGTTATGGGTACTGGGGTAGAGATTGCGGCTAAGATTACGCTGCGATTTGAAGTCATTGAAAATATATCTATAGAAAACCCGCGTCTCGAAGATGACACATATATTTATACCATCGCTTCCGATGAAGATATGGAAAAAGCCATTTATGTGGCAACAAAAGATATGTGCAGAGTATTAGAAAAGCATTTGGGGTATACTATGAACGATGCAGGAATGCTTATGAGTCTTTGCGGCAATCTTGAGATTTGTCAGGTAGTCGATCCCAAAAAAACAGTTCGCATGGGAATTCCAAAAACTGTATGCGACAAAATATTATAAATCATATTGAAAATATGGGGAAATAAGGAGAAAACAAAATATGAAAAAAATTATGGCAATCGTTTGTGCCGTTGTTATGGCATTGACATGTGCAGCATGTGGCGGAACAGGGAATAATGGTCCGTCTGCAGAAACAGAAAAAGCAGAAATTGCTTCTTGTGAAGATCTTTTAAATCAGGTATGGAACACATTTGCAGAAGATGAAAAATTTGCAGCTATGGGCGGCGATATGAACAACACTGTTGATGGCGCTGCTGGGAATTTTGATCTTGCAGATACAGAAAATTTAATATATATGCTTCATATTCCTGAAGAAAATATAGCACAGATGGATGAAGCTGCATCTTTGATTCATATGATGAATGCCAATACATTTACAGGTGCCGCTTTTCATTTAGAGAATAGCGATGATGTTGATGTTTTTGTAGAGTCACTGAAAGAGAATATCATGGGGACACAGTGGATGTGCGGATTCCCGGATACGTTGAATATTTTTGTTGTCAATGGTGAATATGTTGTATCTGCTTTTGGTAATGCAGACATTATGGAAAACTTTAAGACAAAACTAAACGAAGTATTTGGTGACAGTGCAGTTATCGTTGTAGAGGAAAGTTTAATTTAATGTTATTTTCAAGTTTAACGTTTTTATATTACTTTCTGCCGTTAACTTTGATTTTCTATTTGATTGTTCCCAAACATATGAAAAATGGGACGCTTTTGATAGCAAGTTTGATTTTTTATGCCTGGGGAGAACCCAAATATGTATTGCTTATGATGGTTTCAATCATCGTCGGGTATATTGCCGGACGATTGATTGAAACTTTTTATGATAAGCGTTATTCAAAGTATATTTTGGCAGCTGCCATCCTTATTCATTTAGGATGTTTTGTTTATTTTAAATATACGGATTTTATTCTGGAAAATATGAACCGATGGATCGGAACGGAATTTTCAATGATTAAGATTGTTTTGCCGATTGGAATAAGTTTTTATACATTTCAGATTTTAAGCTATGAAATCGATGTTTATCGCGGTAAGATACAATCTCAAAAAAATATAATCCGATTGGCAACGTACATTGCTATGTTTCCACAGCTGATCGCAGGACCGATTGTTCGTTATTCCGATATTGAAGAACAATTAGGGGAACGCGATGGGATTTCTTTAGCCTGTTTAACGGGGAAAGCATTAAATGGCATAGATGATGTTGCTTACGGTTTCCGACGTTTTATTTTGGGACTAGGAAAAAAAGTTTTGATTGCAAATACACTTGGTGAATTGTGTGAAGTTGTAAAAGTATCGAATGACCTTTCGGTGTTATATCTTTGGTTATATGCAGTGGCATTTACTTTGCATATATACTATGATTTTTCAGGATACAGTGACATGGCCATTGGATTGGGAAGAATCTTTGGCTTTCGTTTTATGGAAAATTTTAATTATCCCTATATATCCAAAAGTGTGACAGAGTTCTGGAGACGCTGGCATATGTCTTTAAGTCAGTGGTTTAGAGATTATGTTTATATTCCATTGGGTGGAAACCGATGTTCAAAGGGACGCTGGCTGATGAATATTGGTTTTGTTTGGTTTTTGACAGGATTATGGCATGGTGCAGAATGGAATTTTGCCTTATGGGGACTTTATTTTGCAGTTATATTGATTCTTGAAAAACTATGGATTGGAAAATGGCTTGAAAAGCATATGATTGTTGGTCATGTCTATACCTGTTTGATGATTATCGTTGGCTTCGTTTTATTTAATGCAGCGAATCTTTCGGAAGCCGCAAGTTTTCTGGGAGGCATGTTTGGTATCGGCAATTATCCAATCGTGTCTATGGAATTTAATTATTATTTTAAGAGTTTCGCTGTGACCCTTGTGATTGCTTTGATCGGTGCAACACCTATAGTTTCGCATGTTGCCAGAAAGATTGAAAAACATATAGGAAATAAAACAGTCTATATCGAACTTGTCTGTTTGATCGCGATTATGCTTTTATCAACAGCCAGTCTGGTGGATGGTTCTTTTAATCCATTTTTGTATTTTAGATTTTAAAAGAAGAAGGTGTTATGGTGAGAAAAAATCACATATTGATATTGAGTTTGCTTATATTTCTTGCTGTGGCATCTTGTATTGTATGGCTAAAGCCTATGGACGATTTTTCAGACAGTGAACGCAGAACGTTAAAACAGTTTCCGGAAGTTTCTCTGAAAGAAGTGATATCCGGTGATTTTATGTCTGATTTTGAAAGTTATGTGACAGACCAGTTCCCGGCACGCGATCGTTTTCGCAAGCTGAAGTCTTTCTTTTCAAGCAAAATTCTTGGGCAGAAAGATGTTCATGATATTTATATTGTGGATGAATATGCAAGCAAGATAGAATATCCGTTGAATGAAGATAACGTGGAGCGGGCTGTTTGGCGGTTTCGGTATGTATATGACAAATATATGAAGGATGCCGATATATCGACATATTATGCTATTATTCCGGATAAAAATTACTTTCTTGCAGAAGCCAATGGATACCTTTCAATGAACTATGAGCAATTATTTGAAATTGTTCGAAATGGCTTAAATGGAATGAAGGAAATAGTCATTGCGGATCTGTTAAGTATTGAGGACTACTATAAAACAGATAGTCACTGGAGACAGGAACAGATTCTGGATGTTTCAAACCGTATTTTAGAAGTCATGGGAAATAATGCATCGGTTGAATATGATTTACAAACATTGGATGTTCCGTTCTATGGTGTGTATGCCGGTCAGTACGGATCGACTATGGATTTCGAATCGATGTTATATTATACCAATCCTATGTTAGAGAATTGTACGGTTTATGATTATGAGACGGATCAGACAGGAAAGATTTACGACATGGATAAAGGGCATGGAAAAGATCCTTACGAGCTGTTTTTATCGGGGCCAAAATCATTATTGACGATTGAGAATCCAAATGGATTATCCGATAAAGAACTCATCATTTTCCGTGATTCTTTCGGCAGCAGTATGGCTCCGTTATTGGTCGAAGGTTATGCAAAGATGACCCTTGTGGATATTCGGTATATTCATCCGGATGTTTTGGGGAAATATATAAATTTTGAAAATCAGGATGTTCTCTTTTTATACAGTACATCCGTATTGAACAATGGGGATACAATAAAATGATACAGTACTATTATGAACTTTTAAATAAAGAGCAACAAAGAGCCTACTATGCTATGAAAGCAGGGCTGGAGGCTATGGCGCCATCTTTTCCGGTGCCAAGACTGAGCGGTCAGGAACTAACCGACATTTTCTTTATGCTGCGTTTGGATCATCCGGAGATTTTTTATGCTGTAAAATTTCGATATAAATATTATCCGGATTCGGAAAATGTGGAGATGATTCCGGAATATCTGTTTAAGAAAAAACAGTTAATAGAACATCAGAAAGCTATGGAAGCACGTGTAAAGAAATTGGCTCGTGCAGCAGAGAAGATGAATGAAAAAGAAAAGGAATTGTATATTCATGATTTTATCTGCCAGAATGTGCGATATGATAAACTTAAAAAAGCCTATTCCCATGAGATTATTGGACCATTGGGTCAGGGGGTAGGTGTGTGCGAGGGTATTGCAAAATCTGTAAAAATTTTATGTGATGCATTAGGTATCTGGTGTGTCATTGCCATATCGGGAAATAATCCGGAAAAAGGGATTAAATATCGCCATGCATGGAATATTGTAAAGATTGGCGACAAATATTATCATTTGGATGCGACCTTTGATAATTCGCTGGGAAGTCCGGACGAGATTCGAAGAGATTATTTTAATCTGCCGGATAAGCAGATTTTTAGAGATCATGAGCCTGTTCTTTGGCGAATGCCTTCCTGTGAAGACGGCAGCAGTACATATTATCAGGAGAAAAAGTTATCTTTTACAAAATATGAAGATGTTCGAAAACGTGCGATGCAGGCAGCTAAAAAGAATAAAAAGCTTCTGTTTCATTGGCGCGGAAGCATTTTGACACGAGAAGTGCTGAATGAACTTTTTGATATTTTTAAAGAAGAGGCGGAGAAAAAGGGTAAGTTTGCTTATGTTTCTTTAAACTGGTCTCAGGCAGTCATGAATGTATCTTTTGAGTCAGAACGACGTGAACAGCAAGTGAAGATGGAAGAAGCCAATGAGGGTGAATTATTTGATGAAAACGAAGAGGAATAAATACCGTAGTGTATTTATTCCTCTTTTAGGTATATCAAATCTGTTCGGATTTCAGCTGCATTTGTTCTAAGTATTTGACTTGTTTATATCCGAAGATTAAAACAATGACAGCTGCAATGCCATCAGAAATTGGTCCCGCTAAAAGTACCCCATGTAACTCAAAATAGTTTGGAAGAATTAAAAGCATAGGAATCATAAGCAGTCCCTGACGAATGACAGCCATCCAAAAACCAAGATTTGCTTTTCCGATTGCTGTACAAAACGTAGATGTTACCGGCTGCAGAGCATTTAAGAAAAGGACAGCCATATAAATACGAATGTATGTGATGGAAAATTCGTAAAATAATGGATTGTCGGATCCAAATAAAGATAATAATGGTTTAGGGAATACCTGTAATAAAATATATGCTGTTACTGCAATGGTTGTACCATAGCGCAGTGCAAGCAGATAGGTTTCTTTAACACGACGATAATTTTTGCTTCCGAGATTAAAGCCCAAAATCGGCTGACAGCCAATGGCAATGCCGATGACGCTGGATAAGAAGAACATGGCAACTTTGGTAATGGCTCCCGAACCTGCAATAACGATCTCGCTGCCGTAAACGGAGAGTGCGCCATAGGTTTTTAGGGCATTCATTTGGATGATCTGAGCACAAATGGCGAGGATATGTGTTGTAAATGTAGCAATACCAAGAGAGAAAATGCTTAGTACAATTGACGGATGAACAATAAAATCAGATTTTATAAGGGATACAGATTTTAATTGTCTAAGCAAATAAATCAAAGCAAGCAGTGCGGATAATAACTGTCCAAGCATTGTAGCAAGTGCGACACCGGAAATGCCCATATCAAAAACAAATAAAAAGATAGGGTCAAAAATCATATTAAAAACAGCGCCGGATAACAAAACAAAGCTGGAATAATTTGGATTACCGTCGGCTCGGATAAAATAGGACATGCCTGTTGCAAAAATACCAAATGGTATACCAAGACAGATAATGCGTGCATAAGCTTTTGTTAAAGGCATCATAATCTTTGTAGCACCAAACAGATAGAGCATTGGTTCAAGAAAAACGGATGTCAGAAGTCCGATGAATATGCCGGAAAAAAGCAAAAGAACCAGCGCATTGCCAAAAACATTGGATGCGTTTTTCTTTTCATTTTTTCCAAGGTAGATGCTGAAGCGGGCAGCTGCTCCCATGCCTATCAGTGCAGAAAGTGCAGTGATTACGGCGGAAAGTGGAAAAACAATATTGGTTGCAGCAATTCCAAGATCACCGATGCCCCATCCGATAAACATCTGGTCAACGATGTTATGAACGGAGTTGACGAGCTGACTGATAATGCCCGGAATAGCAAATTTCCAGATGATTTTATGAATTGGTTCTGTAGCCAGTGGGTTGCTGACTGGGTTCCGTGTATGCATGAAATCCCCCCTTTTTTACTTGTTCCAAAGATAGGATATCAAAGGAAATGTCTATTGTAAATTCAAGAATCCAAATTCGATAAAAATTAAAAAAATATTAAAAAGTTGCTTTTGCAACATACAAAAAAGAGATGATTTGGTAAGATAAGACTAACAAAAACAAAGGTTTTTGGTTATAATAAAAATAAGAGAAATGTTTAGATATATAAGGAGGAAACAAATATGTTAGAAGTAATGGTATCCAAAAATAATTTTGAAAATGAAGTATTAAATGAAAAAGGTATTGTATTAGTAGATTTTTTTGCAAACTGGTGTGGTCCGTGCAAGATGCTCTCACCTGTACTTAGCCAGGTCGCAGAAGAATATAAAGATGAGGTAAAAGTATGTAAGATTAATATCGATGAAGAAATCGAATTAGCACAGCAGTATCAGATTGCAAGTATTCCAGCATTACTTGTATTTAAAGATGGCAAGGTAGTCAATCAGTCTGTTGGATTTGTTCCAAAAAAAGCGATTGAAAAGCTGTGGAAATAAAAAGTGTAAGCCCTTCTTTCTAAAACATAAATAAAATGTCGAATCCAGTCGAACAAGAATTATTGTATCGGCTGGGTTCTTTTTGTATTTCATGAAAATATATCTGGTGTTATAATATAAACATAAGTAAAAAATTGAGAGATGATCATAAAACATGAAATTATTATTAAAACGTCTGACAATGATTAGTTTGTTTTTAATGATTGTAAGTATGATTTTATACAATAAATTGAATATAGGTTTGTTTTTTTCATTGGCAATTACCTTTGGTACAACTTTTTATCACTTTGCCATGCGATTGACTGTTGGAGGGATGATTGATTACATTATGAAAAATCAGGCCGATTATCACAAGAAATGGTATCAGCCATTACCGTTTGAAAAATCACTGTACAAAAAATTGAAAGTCAAACGATGGAAGCGTAAGATGCCGACTTATGATCCGATTCAGTTTTCTGTGGAAAAGAAATCTTACGATGCCATTGCACAGGCAATGTGTCAGGCAGAGATTGTGCACGAAGTGATTATTATATTTAGTTTCTTGCCAGTGTTGGCATCGTATTGGTTTGGATCATTCGCTGTATTTATGATAACATCCATCGGTGCAGCTGCATTTGATTTGATGTTTGTGATGATACAGAGATATAATCGACCAAGAATTGTAAAGCTTGCAGAAAGGGAAAAAATAGTGTAAATTTATAGATGAAAAATCTAGTTGCGACAGATCAGGGAGGTTTTACATATGAATTTAGATGAATGGTTAGTGAATTCGATTGAAGTTATTGTTTTGTGTATCGCAGCAACACTTATTTTTAGAAAAAAGAAGTAAGGATATAAAGGAAGAGACGAAAGTTTCTTCCCTTTTTTGCATTTTGCACAAATAAATGATGCGTATTTTATGCGCATCATCAATTGAGAAGTTGAAAAATAAAATCAAGACGATGAAAAGCCAGGACACCGAGGGCATATCACGCCTCCGGAAAGTGTCACTGGCTTTTTATAATTATTGGAACATTAATACATAATGACGGCTCTGACCGGACAGACCGGACTGCAGTATCCGCAAGTTAAACATTTGTCGTGGTTAACTTCAGCAAGACCTTTATCATTGTAGAAGATAGCACCGGCAGGGCAGGCGTTTTTGCAGGCACCGCAGCCTTCACAGTCTTCCTGATTGACATAGACTTTTTTCTTGGAAACGTCCGGATTATAGTTTTTGTCCATAGAGCCATCGAGATAGGCTATTAAGTCATCGACTTCGGAAATCTTTCCGAAACCAATCATGACCGAATCGATTTCAGGAATGGAGTAAACATAGTTTAAAGCTTCCTGATAGTGATCGGTAAGACCACCGCCTCCAAAAGCCTTCATGGAAAAGACGCCTTTCCCTGCATCATGGCAGGCTTTGATAGATTGTATCATTTCTTCTTTGGAGGCAAATTCATCGCCTTTGCGAATACCTAGACTTGCATAGTTGATCAGTGGGAAAACTACGTCCAAATCATCCATGGAAGCTGCTTTTAGCGTAATATCGACATGATGGGTAGAAAGGCCAATGGCACGTACTAAGCCTTCTTTTTTTGCATCTTTTAATGCATTCCACGCTCCTTTGCGTAAGTCAAGTTGGTGAGGGCGAACTTCGTGCATTAAAAAGATATCAATGACATCACGCTGCATTGCTTCACGGGCTTCGTGGATGGCTTCCATCATTTCATCATAAGTTTCGCATAATGATTTGGAGCAGATAACGACATCATCGAATTCACCATTTTCTAAAGCCTTACTGATATAAGGATAAGTCCGATAGTACTGAGCGGTATCAATAAAATTTATTCCTTGTTTTAAGGCATAACGGATAATTTCAGCACCTTCTTCAACGGGAAGAGCCAATTGACTTGGACCCATGGGAAGGACTCCAAATCCGGCAATGGTAACCTCAAGACCGGTATGACCTAATTTATTTTTTTTCATGAACAAATCCTTTCTGAACCCTTTTATGGGAACCTAAGTTAAAGTAATAATCTTAATGAATTTTAAAAGTATATCATTGGAATTTTGGAAAAGCAAGGGAATAAAACAGATTAATAAAACATCTTGTGTTATATTTATTGTGTGGGGTACACTGTAAATCGAAGTGTTCGGAGGTGTGATATGACATTTGAAGAAAAGATTACAATGAAAAGAAAAGAAAGCAAACCTAAGGATCGTTTTTTTCATGAAGAACATATGTATACCTATATAAAAACCTATGCGTCACTTAAACAGATGGATCAGACGATGAAAGCACTGCCGTATGCACGAAAAATGCATGAAGGTCAGTATCGAAAAGGGGAAGCAAAAGTACCATATATTTATCATCCATTATTAGTTGCATGTCAGGCGTTGTCTTTAGGGTTGGATTCAGATGATTTAATTGCAACTGCATTACTTCATGATGTATGCGAGGATTGCGGCGTGTTACCGGACGAACTTCCGATGGGTGAATCGGTTAAAACGGCGGTTGCTTTGCTTACGAAAGATGACACCTATGATTCCAAATCTCATGCATGTAAAGAAAAGTATTATGGTGCCATCGCAAAGAATGAGTTGGCGGTGATGGTGAAAATATTGGATCGCTGCAATAATATCTCCGGTATTGCCGGAGGATTTACAAAAAAGAGGATGATGGAATATATCGAGGAAACAGAAAAATGGTTTTATCCATTGATAGAGAATGCAAAAACAGACTTTTCTCAGTATGCCAATGCGTTGTTTGCAATGAAATATCATATGATTAGTGTTGTTGAGGCGATTAAACATTTGATTTAAAAAGAGACGATAGATGAAGAACATATTTTATGTTATAATAGCCATGTTTTTAATATGATTTTGAGGAGATACAGGACAATGAAAGTAAAAGAAAACATTAAGGAATTTCTGATTATTACATTTGCAACGATTATTGTTGCGGCAGCAGTATTCTTCTTCTTAGTACCTGGTAAGGTTTCTGTTGGAAGTATTTCAGGTCTGGCCATTGTATTGGCAAATTTCATACCTTTATCCGTATCTGTACTTACCATGATTATGAATGTGCTTCTTCTGATTATCGGTTTTTTACTGGTAGGTCGTGAATTTGGAATTAAAACGGTATATACATCCATTTTGCTTCCGGCAGCTATGTGGGCATTTGAGTCAATTTTTCCAAATAATCAGTCTTTGACAGGGGATCAGACATTAGATGCTATTGGATATTGCGTATTTGTAAGTATAGGGCTTGCAATACTTTTTAATCGAAATGCTTCATCGGGTGGTTTGGATATCATTGCCAAGTTGTTGAATAAGTTTTTTCACATGGAGCTTGGAAAGGCTATGGGTATGGCTGGTATGGCAGTGGCATTATCCTCTGCTTTTGCCTATGATTCCAAAACAGTCGTTTTGAGTATACTTGGTACATATTTTAACGGAATTGTTCTGGACTATATGATTTTTGGTTCAACCATTAAAAAACGTGTATGTATTATTTCTAAAAAGCATGAGGAGATTATGAAATTTATACTTTTTGAATTACATAGTGGTGCAACCAATTATCATGCTTATGGTGCATATTCTGGAGAACAGCGATGGGAGATCAATACCATTGTGGATAAGAGTGAATATTTGAAATTATTTAATTATATTGTGAAGACAGATCCGGATGCATTTGTGACAGTATATGCGGTGAATGAAATGCGATATAAACCAAAAGTGGTAAAATAAGATGAATAAATATTCCTTAAAGTTTACATTTATACATAAACGATGCTAATATAGTATAAAAGTGAAATTATATGCATTTTTGAGGTGATTTATGTTTGAGGTGATTTATGATAGAAGATAATCAAACAGAAAAAGAGAAGAAGGGGCTGGACATTGGGGTGAAGTCTTTTGTCACAGCCATTGGGATTATTTTTTTGTTAATGATTCTAACCTATGGACTGACATTTATTGTTCCAGGTGGTGAGTATGCAAGAACTATCGACGAATTTGGCCATACAATTATTGATACAGAAGCTGGTTTTAAATGTATAGAAGGTGGAATCTCATTCTGGAAATGGGTGCTGTCTCCGATTCTTGTTTTGGGAAGTGAAGGAAACGGTTCTCTGATTGCAGTGATTGCCTTCTTATTCGTTATTGGAGGCATATTCAATAGTTTAGACAAATCCGGTCTTATGAAGTACATGCTTGATAAAATAACGTATCATTATATTTCAGATCGTTATAAACTTTTGGCACTTGTGTCCTTGTTTTTTATGGCAATGGGGGCTTTTATTGGTTCATTCGAAGAAGCTGTACCATTTGTACCAATTGTTGTAGCATTAGCCATTCGACTTGGATGGGATGTACTTGTTGGTCTTGGAATGAGTCTGCTTGCCATTGGCTGTGGATTTGCTGCTGGGGTTTGTAATCCTTTTACAATCGGTGTAGCACAGGAACTTGCCGGACTTCCAATGTTTTCCGGATTGTGGTTTCGTGCATTGGCGTTTGTGTTGATTTATGCTTTGTTAATGCTGTTTCTTACGAGTTATGCAAAAAAGATTGAAAGGCAGATGGTTCAGGAAGAACAGAGGTTTGTTCAAAACAAAGCCATGGATCAGGGACTCTTTGGATTTGTTGTGATTTTGGGGTTGGGTATTGCATTGGTATTAAGTTCTGTTTTTATTACCATACTTCAGGATTACAATATTATTATTGTCGCAGTCATGTTTTTGGCGGCAGGTATTATGGCAACAAAAGTGGCAGGCATGAGTAATCGAAGATTAAAAAATACCTTTGTTTATGGAATAGCAAGCGTATTTCCTGCAGTTATTATGATTCTTATGGCGAATTCTATTAAATATACATTGACCGAAGCTCATATTCTGGATACGATTCTTCACGGAGCGGTTCAAATTGCAGGAATCTTGCCGGGATGGATGGTTATTTTGTTTATTTATTGTGTGACCCTGGTGATGAATTTCTTTATATCATCGGGTTCTGCAAAAGCATTTTTGTTGATGCCATTGATCGTTCCAATTGCTCAGGTGTTTGGAATTTCAACACAGCTTTGTGTCGTTGCCTATGCTTTTGGTGATGGATTTTCCAATGTTTTTTATCCAACGAATCCAGTGCTTTTGATTAGTCTTGGCCTGGTGAATGTGGATTATGGAACATGGGCAAAATGGAGTATTAAGTTTCAGGTGTTAAATTTAATTTTGACGAGTGTTTTACTGCTTGTCGGTTTAGCGATTGGTTATTAATGTAAGATAAATTTTGGAGGATGTGCAGATGTTTAAAAGAGGAATTACACGACGCGAACGTGAAGTAACAGATTTAAATGAGATTATTAAAATATTAGATAAATGCATGATTGTTCATTTGGGACTTGTTGATGGCGATGAACCTTATGTTGTTCCATTGAATTATGGTTATACGATGGAAGATGGGAAATTGACATTATATATGCATGGTGCAAAAACGGGTTATAAACTAGATTTGATGCGTGCCAATCCAAAGGTGTTTTTTGAGATGGATTGCGATGTTATACCATTTGAGGGCAAAAGTGCGTGTCAGTATGGTACAAGTTATGCATCCGTTATGGGAAGAGGTTTGGCTGAGATCGTGGAAGATGTGGAAGAGAAAAAGAAAGCATTAAGCATTCTTATGAAAACGCAGACAGGTAAAGATTTTGAGTTTACAGATAAATTGGTATCTGTTGTGTCTGTTTTTAAAGTGAATGTGCTGGATTATAGTGCAAAGAGACGTTTGGCACCACAGATGATGCCTGAAAAGCAATGATTTCAATGAAAATAAGAGGGTATTCCATAGGTCATGTGACTTGTGAGATACCCTCTTTGCGGTTCTTAAAGATTATAGTATCTTTCAAACTCTGCAGGATGTGGAATCTTGGAAAGTTCAAGACATTCCTGACGTTTTCTCTTAATAAAGTTCTTGATGAGGTGTTCAGGGAATACACCGCCGGCTGTCAGGTAGTCGTGATCTGCTTCAAGTGCATCAAGAGCAGCATCTAAAGATGTTGGAAGCTGTTCAAGTTTTGCTTTTTCTTCTTCTGGAAGTTCGAATAAGTTCATATCGTATGGGCCCCAGCCGTTGGCATGTGGGTCAATCTTATTCTTAATACCGTCAAGACCTGCCATAAGGATGGCTGCATAGCAAAGGTATGGGTTACATGTAGCGTCCGGGTTGCGAATTTCGAAACGACGCATATGAGGTGTCTTAGCATATGCAGGAATACGAATAACCGCGCTTCGGTTGGATGTTGCGTAACCTACAGTTACCGGCGCTTCAAAACCTGGAACTAAACGTTTAAAGGAGTTTGTACTTGGGTTTGTGATTGCACATAAAGATGCGATGTGTTTTAAGAGCCCGCCCATAAAGTAATGTGCAGTTTCACTTAAATGTGCATAACCGTTGTCATCGGAGAAAACAGGTTCGCCGTCTTTTAAGAGAAGCATATGAACGTGCATACCGTTACCGGCAGAACCATAGACTGGTTTTGGCATAAATGTCGCTGTTTTTCCGTATTTCATCGCTGTGTTATGAATGATATATTTGATCATCATGGTGTTGTCAGCCATCTTGGACATCTGACCAAGCTGTGGTTCGATTTCAAACTGACCTTCTGCACCAACTTCCGGATGATGATATTTGATTGGAATACCGATTTTTTCCATTTCAAGGCACATCTCAGAACGGCATTCATAGGAAACGTCAAATGGTTTTGCGATATGATAGGCTTTCTGATGAGGTACGATACAGCCTTTACCTTCCACATCACTGTTCCATGGTGCCTGATTAACGTCCATTGTCATAGCGATTGTGTTTGGATTTACTGTCCAGCCGATTTCATCGAAAAGATAGAATTCGAATTCGGGGAGAATAAGCATTGTATCCGCGATACCTGTATCCTGCATGTATTTTTCTGCAGCTAATACAATATTTCTTGGATACTGATCTAATGGTCTGTTTTCTGGATAATCAATGATCATTGCATTACCTGTAATAGATAATGTTGGAATGGAGCAGTATGGATCGATGATTGCTGTTTCAATATCCGGAATAAATACCATATCACTCTTTTCAACAACAGCATAGCCGTAGTTGGATGCATCAAAACCAATACCGTTTTTTAATGTGTCTTCATTAAAATGAGTTGCGGGAATTGTAACATGACGGAACTGTCCATTGATGTCAACAACTTTAAAGTCGACCATCTGGATGTTGTTTTCCTGAATCATGTTCATAATTTCTGCGACTGTCCGAGCCATAATTTATTACCTCCGTAATTATTTTCTTATGGTTATTTGTTATATTTTCATGTTACTGGAAATTGAAAGAAAAAGCAATGAAATAACGATAAAGAATTGAAAAACGCTTTTCTTTTTCTACAAGATGTGCTACATTGTTAAATGTATAGAAGAAAATATAGTAGGTGTCGAAAAGTAAGCTTTTCGGTGAAAAGGGAATCCGGTGCGAATCCGGAACGAACTCGTCGCTGTAAGTGGGGAATAGAATTTCAGATGGAAAAGAAAGTTATAGATGCTGTAATCTGTGACTGAGACCAAAGTCACTGAATCGAAAGATTTGGGAAGACGAAATGATGTGATGATCCACAAGTCAGAAGACCTGCCTATTGTATGTATGTAAGACCACGAGTCATTGGTTTCTACATGAGAGTCTTGATACAAAACCGTAGCAGGATTTTTTTATGTGTGCAGACCGTTGATTCATCGAACGAATCAGCGGTTTTTTTGACCTTTATTTCCCTGTGGCACAACTTTTATACAAATAAAAACAAGGGAGAGAAAAACATGGAAACAACAAACAAAAACAACAAAAAAATAATTGCAGGTGTCATTGCTCTGATTGCGGCAGTTGCCATTTTCTTTGGTCTGTATATGAAATTTAGACCACAGGCACAGGCCGGAAGCAAAAACATTACAATTGAGGTAATCGATGACAAGGCTGCTTCTACAATGTATGAAGTAGCAACAGATGCTGAGTATTTAAGCGAAGCATTTGCAGATGCAGACGGCTTAGAAGTCCTTGGAGATGAATCTGAATATGGTTTAACCATTACAGCCGTTAATGGCCTTGCTGCAGATTTTAATGTGGATTCGGCATATTGGAGTATTATGGTGAATGGAGAATACGGACAGTATGGCGCAGATTCCCAGGTAGTTGCAGATGGGGATGTATTTCAGCTGATCTATACGGTATATACAGAATAGGATGAATAAGTTCATGGATAAATGTGTGAGAAATCGATTGACAGCTTATGATCTTGCCATGATGGGCATGATGGTTGCCATTATTGAGGCATGTAAATTCGCAATGGCATCTTTACCGAACATTGAACTCACATCCTTCTGGTTAATTTTATTTACACTGTTTATCGGATGGAAAATTATTTTCGTTGTTCCGGTATTTATCTTATTGGAAGGTATGATCTACGGTTTTGGAATCTGGTGGGTAATGTACTTGTATGCATGGCCGATATTAGTTTTAATTACATGGCTGTTTCGGAAACAGGATTCGGTATGGATCTTTAGTCTGATATCGGCTGCTTTTGGTTTGAGTTTTGGGCTTTTATGTTCCATTCCGTATTTTTTCATTGGATTTGTGAACGGAGGTATGCTTAGTGGAATGATCATGGCATTTAACTGGTGGATCGCCGGAATTCCATTTGATCTGATTCATTGTGTTTTTAATTTCGTGCTGATGTTTTTTCTTTATCGGCCAATGCGAAATCTTATGGATCGAATGAAACAAAATGTATATTTAAGACAATAAACAAAAGACGACATACGTATGAGGGGTAAGATTCATTACGTATGTCGTCTTATAAAATGAATGATTATGCTATTAGGATTCTAATGTGGATGCAACATCTTCAAGAGCTTTTATGATGGATAAATGCTGTGGGCAGATGTCTTCGCATTTTCCACACTTGATACAATCGGATGCTTTACCGTGATCGTTGGCATAATACTGATAGTCACCTTTGGCTGTTGGAAGATAACTTTCACCAAAGCTTAAGGATTCGTTATATAACTGAAAATATGTAGGGATAGCGATATGCTGTGGACAACCGTCAACGCAATAACGACAGGCGGTACAGTCTACGGCATTTTTTGCTTTAATAATAGCTGTTGCTTTGGCTACGACTTCGTTTTCTGTGCCTGTTAATGGTTTAAAATCTTTCATGTAAGAAAGATTGTCGTTCATCTGATCAAGATTACTCATGCCGCTTAAAACCATGAATACGTTGTCTAAAGAGGCTGTAAAACGAACGGCCCAGGATGCAACAGATAAATCTGGATTGGCTTCCTGGAACAAGGCTTTTGCTTCTTCCGGAACGTTGACTAAAAGGCCGCCTTTAACGGGTTCCATAACGATGATTGGTTTCTTGTGTTTTAAACAGACTTCATAACACTTTTTGGATTCAATAGCTGTATTTTCCCAATCTAAATAGTTAATCTGAAGCTGAACAAATTCCATCTCAGGATGTTCGGTAAGAATCTTATCAAGAACAACAGCGGTATCATGGAAGGAGAAACCGACTTTTTTAATCTTTCCTTCGGCTTTTTTCTGAGCGACAAAATCAAAAGCATTGATCTTCTGAGCTTTTTCATAAAAAGATTCTTTGACGGAGTGAAGAAGATAGTAATCGATATAATCCACACCGCATTTCTCAAGCTGTGATTCAAAGTATCCAGGAAGATCTTCGGCAGATTCAACCATGGAGAAGGATAATTTATCTGCGAGTATATAAGATTCTCTAGGATAGCGTTTAGCTACGCAGGCACCGAAAGCAGCTTCACAGCTTTTTCCGTGATAAGGTGCTGCAACATCAAAATAATTAAATCCAGCTTCCATAAAGGCATCTGCCATTTTACATACATGGTCATAATCAATACTTGTATTATCATCTGGGTTGGTAAGCGGTAAACGCATCATACCAAAACCTAATTTTTTCATTTCCATAGTGAAACCTCCTTTTATATAAAAGATCGATTGCATTTAGTTGTTTGCACGTTTTTCTTTAATAACAAACATGAAAATTAAAGAGCTTACCAATAATAAATATGGGTAAAGCAAATGAGGCATGATATCAAATGCAGAAATTTCATGACCAAGTTCAGCTGCTGCTGAGATAGCAACGAGCATCTGAGCACCGTAAGGAATGACACCCTGGAAGATACAGGAGAATGTATCTAAGATGGAAGCGGCATTCTGTGGTGTAATATCATATTCTTCAGCCATTTCTTTAGCAATTGGGTTCGCCATAACAATGGCAACAGTATTATTTGCTGTGGCGATATCCATAGCACCTACTAAAAGACCCATACCGAGCTTTCCGCCGTTACGTCCTTTAAAGATGCTCTTAATAAGATTAAGCAAAGCAACAAAACCGCCGTATTCATCAATCAGTGCACAAATGGCAGCTACGAGAATGGCAACCATCGTTGTTTCGTACATACCGGCTGCACCGGAACCCATATTGCCAAGAAGTGCGGTTGCTTCAACAGCACCTGTAGCGAGCATAATCATGGAACCGGAAACGATACCGATGATCAATACAACGAATACGTTGATACCAATAATACCGCCAATTAAAACAAGAATATAAGGAATGATCTGAATGAGATCATATTCCATATTCATCGCATAAGTAATATCCATACCGGATGTACGGATGAAAATAATAATCAAAGTTACAAGAGCTGCTGGAAGTGCAATACCAAAGTTTGCACGGAACTTATCTTTCATCGCACAGCCCTGACCGTTACAAGCTGCAATTGTTGTATCAGAAATGAAAGAAAGGTTGTCACCAAACATCGCACCACCCATAACAGCACCGATACAGAGAGGCACACCAAAACCGGAACCTGTTGCAACAGCAATGGCGATTGGTGAGATTAATGTAATCGTACCAACGGAAGTACCCATAGCAAGAGATACGAAACAGCTGACAATAAATAAAACAAGAACCGCATACTGAGCCGGAATAATAGAGAGCAGGAAGTAAGCCACACTTTCTGCGCTGCTTCTGCCAACAACACCTACGAAAATGCCTGCAGCCATGAAGATTAATATCATAGTGATAATGTTAGGGTCACCGACACCTTTTGCCATTACTTTGATTTTAGCATCAAATTTGAGTTTTGGATTCTGAACACATGCCACTAAAAGTGCAGTCAAAAAAGAAACAACGATTGGAATATTATAAAATCCCATCGGAATCAATAAGACGTATTCGAAGAGTAATCCTAAACCAAGATACATAACAAGAAACACGCCAATAGGCAATAAGGCTTTTGCATTACCTTTTTCCATAAAAAACTTT
This sequence comes from Lachnospiraceae bacterium, assembly GCA_017391465.1. The sequence goes on from JAFOYH010000012.1 coordinate 21,317, forward strand.
ACCTCCATAAAAATGTTCATCTTTTTAATTCTAACATTAAATTACAATTCGTCTATAAAAATTTTCAATCTTTCCTGCATTTTGGGAAAAAAATGGAGATTCATCGACGCTGTATAATTGGTAAAGAATGCTTTTATAAAAAAATTATAATCTTATGACAAAAAATAAAAAAAAAATCTGTTCATATGAAAAAACATGTGATACTATTAAAGAATCTTAAATAAAGGAGTATGGGATATATGAAACAAGATATGATCGTAATCTTGGACCTTGGCAGCACAGAAAATACAGTCGTTGCACGTCAGATCCGTGACCTTGGTGTTTATAGTGAAATTCATCCACATGACATTACATTGGAAGAACTTAATAAATTGGACAATGTGAAAGGTATCATTTTAAATGGTGGCGAAAACAGAGTCGTTGATGGTGTAGAAGTTGAAGTGAATCCAGACTTATATAACTGGGGCTTCCCTGTAATCTCTATCGATTATCCAGGTTCTAAATGTGAAAAACAGTATGCAGAACTTCTTACAGATGATGAAATGAAAGCATTCATTTTTGATGTTTGTGGTGCAGAAGCAAACTGGAACATGAAAAACTTCGTAGAAGACCAGATTGAAATCGTTCGTAAACAGGTAGGCGACAGAAAAGTTCTCCTTGCTCTTTCCGGCGGTGTTGATTCTTCTGTAGTTGCAGCTCTTTTAATTAAAGCAATTGGTGACCAGTTAACATGTGTACACGTTAACCATGGTTTAATGCGTAAAAACGAATCCGAAAGCGTAGTTGAAGTGTTTAGAAATCAGCTTCACGCTAACCTCGTTTATGTAGATGCTACAGATCGTTTTCTTGGTAAACTTGAAGGCGTAGCAGATCCTGAACAAAAACGTAAAATTATCGGCAGCGAGTTTATTCGTGTATTTGAAGAAGAAGCTCGTAAATTAGAAGGTATTGACTTCCTTGGTCAGGGTACAATCTACCCGGATATCATCGAAAGTGGTACAAAAACAGCGAAAGTTGTTAAATCTCACCACAACGTAGGCGGTCTTCCAGAAGATCTTCAGTTTGAACTCGTTGAACCATTGGCACAGCTCTTCAAAGATGAAGTTCGTGCATGTGGTGTAGAACTTGGTCTTCCTGCTGAAATGGTATATCGTCAGCCATTCCCAGGCCCAGGTCTTGGTGTACGCTGCCTTGGTGCAATCACACGTGAACGTTTGGAAGCACTTCGTGAATCCGATGCGATCCTTCGTGACGAATTCGCAAAAGCTGGTTTAGATAAAAAAGTATGGCAGTACTTTACAGTTGTTCCTGATTTCAAAGCTGTAGGTGTACGTCATCATGAAAGAAGCATGGGTTACATGGCTGTTATCCGTGCCGTTAACACAATCGACGCTATGACAGCATCCATCGAAAGAATCGACTACGATATTTTAGAAAAGATTGCAGATCGTATCACAGCTGAAGTTCCAAGCATCAACCGTGTTTGTTACGAAATCACAAAGAAACCTGTGGCTACAATCGAATTTGAATAAATCGAGTTGTCACGTTGCAACATCGTTTAGCGTGCAAATTGCAAAATCTTGCAAAAACATTTAGCGTTGCAACAAAAATTGAATAAAAGAATTATTAGACCTTAAGAGAGAAATCTCTTAAGGTCTTTTTTTGTTCAAAGACATGGACATAGGATAGAAAAACCTTGTAAATACAATAAAATTTGAACTTTTCACTACATAAAATTTTGATTTTATGTGGTAGTGCTGGAACTGAAATTGAATGTGAAAGAACGTAATTTTTTCACATTCGATTTGGGAATAGAGGATAAAAGAGTTTGCTAGGACGAGGATAAATGGATTTGTTAAATGACACGAGTTGCTTAAAAAAGCCA
>JAFOYH010000013.1 GCA_017391465.1 Lachnospiraceae bacterium
AATCTACAGGGGAAGCCATCGGATATGATAAAAAGCTTCACAGGGCAATGTATAAAGCCATGATTGCTTCCGGTATTCGTGTACAGAATTATGGAACCGTCATCGTGACACTGGCAGATGAGGATAAAGATGAAGCCCTTCCGCTCGTCAGACGCTTTTATGATATGGGCTTTAATATAGAAGCAACTTCTCTTACAGGAGAGCATTTAAAACAGCATGGAATCCGTACCCGTATACTGAGGAAACCGTCGGAAGGAAGCAGTGAGATACTGGATGCGATCCGTGCCGGATATGTCAGTTATGTGATCAATACCCGTGCAATTCTTTCCGGTGTTCATTATGAAGATGGAGTTGCAATCCGAAGTGCAGCAACTCAGAACAATATCACAATGCTCACTTCTCTGGATACGGTAAAGGTGCTTTTGGATGTTTTGGAGGAAGTGACCGTTGGAGTGTCAACGATAGATGCAGAATGAAAGGAGTATTACATGATCAGACCGAATATGCATTATAGCGAATTAGAAGATTCGTATTTATTTTATAATATCGCACAAAAAACAAAGGCATATGTGGAAGAACATAAAGGCACAAAGCTTTTAAAAATGGGGATTGGAGATGTTTCATTACCATTGTCTGATGCCGTTATTCAGGCATTGCATGAGGCCGTAGATGATCAGGCATCGAAAGACGGCTTTCATGGTTATATGCCGGAATGTGGAGCACCGTTTTTGAGGGAAGCGATTGCAAAGTATTATAAGAACAGGGGTGTTTTTTTATCTTCGGATGAAGTGTTTGTGTCGAGTGGAGCCAGTGATGAACTGGGAGATATTCTGGACCTGTTTGATCCTTCCAGTTCGGCATTAGTCATTGAACCGGCATATCCAGCATATGTGGATGCAAATGTTATGGCAGGGCGTAAGATTGTACATCTGGCATCCGGGGAAGAAAATGGTTTTCTTCCGGAACCGAGTGAAGAAATAAAGGCTGATTTGCTGTACATTTGTTCTCCAAATAACCCTACAGGAGCCGTGTTTTCTCGCAATCAGCTTCAAGCATGGGTAGATTTTGCTAATGAAAATGATTCTATCATTCTTTTTGATGCAGCCTATGAGGCATTTATCGAAGATAAGACACTTCCGCACAGTATTTACGAACTTGACGGGGCAAAAAAATGTGCAATCGAAATCTGCTCTTTGTCTAAAACTGCCGGATTTACAGGAACCCGACTGGGGTATACCGTCATTCCAAAAGCACTGAACAGAAATGAAATGAACTTAAATGAAATGTGGGTGCGTAACCGTACAACCAAGACCAATGGAGTATCCTATATCATTCAGAAAGGCGGAGCAGCAGTTTTTACAGAAGAAGGACAAAGGCAGATTCAAGAGAATATCCGGATTTACAAAAACAATGCGAAGGTACTGATGGAAGCCCTTGATAAACTTGGAATCTGGTATTGTGGCGGAAAGAATGCGCCATATATCTGGATGAAATGCCCGAATGGAATGGGAAGCTGGGAATTTTTTGATTACCTGCTTCATGAGATTCAGGTGGTAGGAACACCGGGAGAAGGCTTTGGTGCTTGTGGTGAAGGTTATTTTCGATTTTCCACCTTCGGATCAACAGAAGATACGAAAGAAGCGGCAAAAAGGCTTATAAGATTGCTTTCAAAATAAAAGGAAGACATTGTCATTGATATATATGGTGATAATCGAGAAATTACAGAAGATTGTTTTATGTGATATAGAGGTACTTGTGACCTCTATATTTTTTATGCTCATCATGGTATACTACTACCGTATACCATGGGGTTGATGATATCTATATCATTATTGTTGAAGTTGTAAAAAAATTTACTATAGACGATGGAGGCGAAAATTATGCAAGAAGCACAAAAATGTTTTAAATTACACTCTGAATATAAACCTACCGGCGATCAGCCGCAGGCCATAGAAGCTCTTGTAAAAGGCTTCCAAGAGGGTAATCAGTTTCAGACATTATTGGGTGTCACAGGTTCGGGAAAGACCTTTACTATGGCGAATGTCATTCAGGCTTTAAATAAACCAACGTTGGTATTGGCGCATAACAAAACCCTGGCAGCACAGCTCTACGGAGAATTCAAGGAGTTTTTCCCGGAGAATGCGGTGGAGTACTTTGTTAGCTATTATGACTATTACCAGCCGGAAGCTTACGTACCTCAGACAGATACCTATATTGCAAAAGATTCATCCATTAATGATGAAATTGATAAACTGCGTCATTCGGCAACGGCTGCCTTGACGGAACGCAATGATGTTATCATCATTTCATCGGTATCCTGTATTTATGGTCTGGGAAGCCCGATTGATTATAAGGAGATGGTGGTATCTTTGCGTCCTGGTATGGAAAAGGACAGAGATGACGTTATTCGAAAACTTATAGATATTCAGTATGACCGTAACGACATGGATTTTAAACGAGGTACTTTCCGTGTCCATGGCGATGTATTGGAGGTTTATCCGGCAGCTGCAGAAGGTGAGGCGGTACGCATCGAATTCTTTGGAGATGAGGTGGATCGTATCACGTCCTTTGATCCGTTGACAGGTGAGATTAAGGCAAGACTGGAACATACAGCGATTTTTCCGGCATCGCATTATGTTGTTTCCAAGGAAAAAATGGATGCAGCGATTTTGAATATTGAAGCGGAGTTAGAAGAACGAATTAACTATTTTAAAAGTGAAGATAAATTATTGGAAGCTCAGCGTATTTCTGAACGTACCAATTTTGATATTGAAATGATGCGTGAAACAGGCTTCTGTTCAGGAATTGAAAACTATTCCAGACATTTGGCAGGACTTGAACCGGGAGCAACGCCGCATACACTGCTGGATTATTTTCCGGAGGATTTTCTGATCATTGTCGATGAATCCCATATGACCATTCCGCAGGTTCGAGGGATGTATGCCGGAGACCAGTCCCGAAAAACAACACTGGTAGATTATGGTTTTCGTCTGCCATCAGCAAAAGACAATCGTCCGCTGAATTTTGGAGAATTTGAAGGTAAGATTGACCAGATGCTTTTTGTATCAGCTACACCGAATGTTTATGAAGCAGAGCATGAACTTCTCCGAACAGAGCAGATCATTCGTCCAACAGGTCTTTTGGATCCGGAAGTGTCTGTGCGTCCGGTCAAAGGGCAGATTGATGATCTGATCAGTGAAGTCAATAAAGAAACAAAGAAAGGGAATAAAGTTCTTATTACCACATTGACGAAACGTATGGCTGAAGATTTGACAGATTACATGAAAGAATCGGGTATTCGAGTAAAGTATCTGCATTCGGATATTGATACTTTGGAGCGTACAAAGATTGTACGCGATCTTCGTATGAATGTCTTTGATGTTCTTGTTGGGATTAATCTTCTTCGTGAAGGTTTAGATATTCCGGAGATTACTTTGGTTGCGATTTTGGATGCAGATAAAGAAGGTTTTCTTCGTTCAGAAACTTCGTTGATTCAGACAATTGGTAGAGCTGCCCGTAACTCGGAAGGACGTGTCATTATGTATGCTGATGTCATGACGGATTCCATGAAACGTGCCATTGGCGAAACAGAACGTCGTCGTAAGCTTCAGCAGACCTATAACGAAGAACACGGAATTACACCACAGACCATTAAAAAGGCAGTACGAGATTTGATTGCCGTTTCAAAATCCATTGCAGAAACCGAAGAGAAATTCGCGAAGGATCCGGAATCTATGACGAAGAAAGAACTGGCGGATGTTATTAAGAAAGTTGAAAAACAGATGCGTGCTGCAGCGGCGGACTTAAACTTTGAACAGGCTGTCGAGCTTCGAGATAAGTTGATCGAATTGAAGAAAATATTCGAAGAAATAGATAATTAACGTCTTATGTTAGCCTCTCAATGTTGTAAAAAATCTTTTTTTAAAAAAATTAAAAAAATTTAAAAAAAGGGGTTGACCAATTCATATATATGAGATATAATCTTCAATGTTGAGAGAAACATTGGGCTGTCGCCAAACGGCAAGGCACTGGACTCTGACTCCAGCATTTGAAGGTTCGAATCCTTCCAGCCCAGCTAAGAATTAGGCATTTTATTAAAGGCAACTTTAGTGAAATGCTTATTTTTTTATCATTAGGAAAGATGAACTGGACGGAGGAACATGATGTTTCAGATGAAGCGCCCCGTGACCTACAGTGATGTAGGACCGGATTATAAAGTAGATATGGCTCAGATTATTAATTATTTTCAGGATTGCAGTTGCTTTCATTCCGATTCTTTAGGTATTGGCGTGGAAAACATGGATGGACGTGGAAAAGTCTGGATCATGAACAGTTGGCAGATTGTTGTCGAGCGTTATCCAAAATATGGGGAGTTGATAACGGTAGGTACATGGCCTTATGATTTTAAAGGGCCGATGGGACTTCGAAATTTTGTGGTTGATGATGCGCAGGGAAAGCGCATTGCACGGGCCAATTCGGTGTGGGCCATTATGGATATGACGACAGGTCGACCGGCAAGAGTAGACGAAGAGCTTCTTGAAACATATATATTGGAACCTAAGGAGCCTATGGAATATGCACCTCGAAAGATTAAATATTCCGGAGAATTTGAATTATGTGCGTCTTTTAAAGTAATGCGAGATTGGCTGGATACAAACAACCATGTGAACAATGGACGGTTCGTAGCCATGGCACTGGAATATCTTCCGGAAGGTTTTCAAGCGGGGCAGATTCGAGTGGAATATAAACATTCGGCATTTCATCGAGACGAGCTTCGGGTGAAACGTCAGATTTCAGATGGAAAAGTGATTATAATCATTGAGAATAAAGAAGAAACTGTGTGTGTGATTATAGAGTTTACAGAGTAGGAGCGAAAAGATGATACGTTTAGGTGAAAAACAGATTTTAAAAGTAGTTCGAATGAAAGATTTCGGTATGTATGTGGGTGATGAAGCAGAAGCCATTTTACTTCCTAGAAAATATGTGCCTGCGGGCACACGTGTGGGTGATGATGTGGAAGTTTTTGTATATAGAGATTCCAGTGATCGTCTGATTGCAACGACAGAAGAACCTGCATTAACATTAGGACAGATTGGATTGTTAAAAGTTAAAGAAACAAGTAAGATCGGTGCATTTCTGGATTGGGGACTCGAGAAGGATCTTTTACTTCCGTTTAAAGAACAAACTATTCAGGTGCGTTCCGGAAAAAGTTACCCGGTTGCTTTATATATTGATAAAAGTAAGCGTCTTTGTGCAACAATGAAAATTTATGAATACCTTTCTTCGGAATCTCCATATGGTAAAGATGAGATGGTTGAAGGCTTTGTTTATCAGGTAAATCCAAATTTTGGTGTCTTTGTTGCTATTGATGGCAAATACCATGGTATGATTCCAAAGAAAAATGTCCACAGCGAATACCGTGTCGGAGATCGTGTGGAAGCACGTGTTGTGAATGTGCGTGAAGATGGAAAGTTGGAATTGAGTTTACGTGACCGTGTGGAAGTTCAGATTTCTAAGGACGCTCAGATGGTATTGGAAGTGTTGGAAAGCTACGATGGTGTGCTTCCATTTACGGAAAAAGCATCACCGGCTGTTATTGAACGTGAATTAAATATGTCTAAAGCAGCATTTAAACGTGCGGTAGGGCACTTGCTTAAGGCAAGAAAGATTGTCATTGATAATGGAAAGATTCGTATAAATGTTACGGAATAATTTAAAATATATGTAGAGAGCGATTTTTTTCTGGGAAAAAAGAGGAATTGCTCTCTTTTTTTATATAATTTAAAGAGTTTGTTAAAATCAAACAAATAAATATGGACGAAATGTAAATCAATTGTTACAAAAAAATTACAAATAAGGTTGACAAGGGATAAGGGGTTTGTTAGAATGTTATTTGTAATAAATATGTAATATATCAACGTGCGTTTTGAGAACGGTAAACGTTTTATATTACAAAAAAAATTAGGAGGAAACAGACCAATGGGTAGATTAAAATTTGCACCATACATCTTTGGCGTAGCAGCAGCATTTGTATTTGCGGCAAATCCGGCAGATGTACAGGCCGTTCCGGTGACTACAGCAAATTCTGAAATTTCATTTGGAGACTTAGACATTCAGGGAAAAATTATTTATACAGCGACAGAAGAAGTTGCTTCTCCATTTTATAAGAAAGGACTTTCTACAGCATCGGATTGCGTTATGATTCGTAAAGAACCAAGCTTGGACAGCGAGGCTGTAGGAAAACTTTATGCGGATGCAGGATTTGATGTAATCGAAAGAGTGGGCGACTGGATCTTGATTCGGTCCGGATCTTGTGAAGGATATGTATACGCTGAATATGTTGTTACTGGTAAAGAAGCTGAAGTGCTTGCAGCAGTAACAGATGGTGTGTATAGCTATGGAAAAATTATTGCAGACGGTGTGGAAATTAAAGCGGCAGCAGCAGATGATGCAGATGTTGTTGCAACTGCAGCAGCAGATGATGTGATTGATGTAATCGCTGTGATTCCGGATACAGAATGGACAAAAGTTCTTGTGAACGGCGTTGAAGGTTATATTAAATCAGCTTCTGTCGAAGTAAGTGTTGATTACACAGCGGCTCTTACGATGGAAGAGGATGCTGCAAGATTAGCAGAAATCGAAGCACAGATTGAAGCAGAACGTAAAGCTGAAGAAGAAGCAGCGCGTAGAGAAGAAGAAAACAGAGAAACAGAAGCACCTGAAACACAGGCGCCGGCAGAAGATACATATGTTCCTGAAACACAGGTACCTGAAACAGAAGCACCTGAAACAGAAGCACCTGAAACAGAAGTGCCTGAAACAGAAGCACCTGAAACAGAATCTGAGTATGAAGAACCGGTTTATGCAGCACCATCTTATTCCGTGGAAGACAGATGGGAGACTGTTTGGGCGACAGAAACAGTGAATGTACGTTCAGATGCAGGCTCCGATGCAAGTAAGGTGGGAAGCTTGTCGAAGGGTTCCAGTGTGACACGTACAGGTGCATGCAGCAATGGCTGGAGTCGTGTTGAGTATAATGGAACAACAGCCTATATTCATAGTGATTATTTATCTACAGAAGAACCTGTGGTTGAAGAACCATCTTACAATGCAGGCATTGGACAGCAGATTGCAGATTATGCAGTACAGTTTGTTGGTAATCCATATGTTTGGGGTGGTACATCTTTAACAAGTGGTGCAGACTGTTCTGGTTTTGTAATGAGTATCTATAAAGCGTTTGGATATTCTCTTCCAAGAACATGTACACCACAGATGAGAGCTGGTACAGATATTTCCATTAGTTCTCTTCAGCCGGGTGATTTAGTAGGTTATGGTTCTTATGACAACCTTCACCATATTGCAATTTATATTGGTAATGGACAGATTGTTCATGCGAGTGATTACAGTACAGGTACAATAATTTCCAGTTTATATTATTGTGGAACACCTGCCAGAGCAACTCGAATTGCATATTAATTTAGATTTCCTTTTTCTGATAATAATTTAGTGAAACAGCGGTAAGATTTATATCGAGCCGCTGTTTTGCTATGTATAAATATGTTTTATTATTTAATAAGACAGGATTTCTTCTTTAATATCTATAGTAATTTGTCCACCAAGGTGGGTAAAAGTTGTGGATAAAGTCAAGAGCAAAAATGCAAAAAAGCGTATTTTATGAGAAATGCACAAAAAAATGGTCGAATCAGTGTGAATCTCAAAAATGCAAGGAAAAAATTATCCACAACACAAAAAGTTATCCACAATGAAAAAGATGGATTTTATGTGGAAAAATAACTTATTCACAGAGTTATCCACTTTATCCACAATGGATAGATTGTGGATGAATTGTGAAAAGGCCAAATATATGTTTTGTTAAAAACGTAAAAAACGACAAAAAACAACAGAAGAGCTTGACTTTTTTGTTGTTTATCCGATAGAAATAGTTTGTTTTTATTCGTCAGTATTTTGTAAAAAAAAGAATTGAATATTAAAATATTTTCAGAAAATACAAGGAATTGACTTGAAAGAATACATGCATATGGTATAATTAGAACATAATAACACAGTAAGGAGTGATATGTATGCGTATTACCATTAGCGGAAAAAATATCGAAGTGACTCAAGGACTTAAAGAGGCTGTGTATGAAAAACTGGACAAGTTAGACAAGTACTTTACTTCGGATACCGAAGCGATCGTTACACTTAGTGTGGAAAAGAATCGTCAGAAGATTGAAGTGACCATACCGATTAAAGGAAGTGTTATTCGAGCAGAAGAAGTGAGCGATGATATGTACGTATCCATTGATCTTGTACAGGAGATCATCGAACGTCAGATGCGTAAACATAAAACACGTTTAACGAATCGTTATCGTAACGGCGGACTTTTCCAGCCGTCCTATTTTGAGATGGAAGTGGATGATCCGGACGAAGTTCGTATTGTTCGTACAAAGAGATTTGCAATTAAACCGATGGATCCGGAAGAAGCTTGTCTGGAGATGGAACTTTCGGGACATTCATTCTTTGTATTCCGTAATTCGGAAACAGATGATGTGAACGTTGTCTATAAGAGAAAAGGAAACACATATGGTTTGATTGAACCAGAATATTAAGGATGTAGATAATTTAAGGGCTGTTGCTGACGCAACGGCCTTTTTTAGCATTGCGTAAAACTTATAGGTTGTGTTACAATGTCTTGTATGTACAATGGGGGAAGAGTACATTAGGATAAATAGAAAGTCAGATCATAGAATATATAAAAATTTAATGGGAGTGAATAGTAGAATGGGTTTCTTTTCAAAGCTTATGGGAACGCACAGTCAGCGTGAATTAAAACGAATTTATCCGATTGTGGATAAGATCGAAGCGCTGGATTCGGTTGTTTCCAAATTATCCGATGAAGAATTAAGAGATAAGACACGTATTTTTAAAGAAAGACTGGAACAGGGAGAAACATTGGATGACCTTCTTGTAGAAGCTTTTGCGGTTGTACGCGAAGCGGCATATCGTGTGCTTGGTATGAAACATTACCGTGTTCAGTTGATTGGCGGTATCATTCTTCATCAGGGACGTATTTCTGAAATGAAAACAGGTGAAGGTAAAACCTTGGTTTCTACATTACCTGCATATTTAAATGCCCTTGAAGGCAAGGGGGTTCACGTAGTCACTGTCAATGATTATCTTGCAAAGCGAGATGCTGAGTGGATGGGAAAAGTACATGAATTCCTTGGTTTGAAGGTTGGTGTGATTTTAAACAGCATGACACCGGAAGAACGTCAGGAAGCTTATGCGTGTGATATCACTTATGCAACCAATAATGAATTAGGCTTCGATTATTTGAGAGACAACATGGTTGTTTATAAAGAGAAACTTGTCCAGCGTGGTCTTCATTATGCCATCATTGATGAAGTTGACTCGGTGCTTATTGACGAAGCACGTACACCATTGATCATTTCCGGACAGAGTGGTAAATCCACAGAACTTTATCGTGCCTGTGATATCCTTGCGCGTCAGATGCAAAAAGGTGAAGCCAGCGGTGAGATGACAAAGATGGCAGCCATTATGGGTGAAGAAATCATCGAAACCGGTGATTATATTGTAAATGAAAAAGAAAAGAATGTATCTTTAACGGAAGACGGTGTAAGAAAGGTTGAACAGTTTTTCCATATTGAAAATCTGGCAGATGCAGACAATCTTGAAATTCAGCACAACATTATTCTTGCTCTTCGTGCACATAACTTAATGCATAAAGATCATGATTATGTGGTGAAAGATGATCAGGTGCTGATCGTTGATGAATTTACGGGTCGTATTATGCCTGGCCGTCGTTATTCTGATGGTTTGCATCAGGCGATTGAGGCAAAAGAAGGTGTTAAAGTAAAACGTGAAAGCAAGACGCTTGCAACCATTACTTTCCAGAACTTCTTTAATAAATACGATAAAAAAGCCGGTATGACAGGTACTGCACTCACAGAAGAACAGGAATTTCGCGATATTTACGGTATGGATGTTATTGAGATTCCAACCAATGTTCCAGTAAAACGTAAAGATATGGAAGATCTTGTATACAAAACAAAACGCGAAAAAGTCAATGCGGTTGTGGATAAAATTATTGAAGCGCATGCAAAAGGTCAGCCGGTACTTGTTGGTACAATTACCATTGAGGCATCTGAAATTTTCAGTGAAGCTTTAAGAAAAAAAGGAATCCCACACAAGGTGCTGAATGCAAAATTCCATGAAATGGAAGCTGAGATTGTTGCACAGGCCGGTCAGATGGGAGCGGTTACTATTGCGACCAACATGGCAGGTCGTGGTACGGACATTAAACTTGGCGAAGGCGTACCTGAAATTGGCGGACTTATGATTATCGGTACAGAACGTCATGAAGCACGTCGTATTGATAATCAGCTTCGTGGTCGTTCCGGACGTCAGGGTGATCCGGGTGTTTCCCAGTTCTTTATTTCTCTTGAAGATGATTTGATGCGTCTCTTTGGTTCGGAACGTTTGATGGGAATATTTACATCTTTAGGATTTCCGGAAGGAGAAGCGATTGAACATAAGATGCTTTCGGATGCAGTGGAAAAAGCTCAGACGAAGATTGAAGGCAATCATTACGGCATGCGTAAGAACGTCCTTGAATACGATCAGGTTATGAATGAACAGAGAGAAATCATGTATGCAGAACGTCGCCGGGTTCTTGAAGGTGAAGATATGCATGATGTGATCTTTAGAATGATTCGTGACACAGTAAGAAATCATGTGCATATGCATATTCCGGTGGAACTTGCAGTGAATGAACAGGATCAGGAAAAGCTTGAACAGAAACTAACAGTTGCAGACATTGAATTGCTTGAACTTGCTCGTGGTCTTGTGAAAATTATTCCATATAATAATGTATCATGGGATGTGAACGATTATGCGGGAGTTACACTGGATACGTTTATTCAGGAACTTTCCGATAAAGCGGCGGCTGTTTATGAAGCTAAGACAAAAGAATTTCCGGACATGGAACATTTGCGTGAATTAGAACGTGTTGTTCTTTTAAAAATGATTGATCGTCGCTGGATGGATCACATTGATAATATGGAACAGCTTCGTCAAAGCATTGGTCTTCAGGCTTATGGTCAGAAGAATCCAGTTGTCGAATATCGTTTTGCTGGTTATGACATGTTTGATGAAATGACACAGGGTATTTCTGAAGATACAGTAGAAGCGTTGATGCATGTGCGCATCCAGCAGCCGGTACAACGTGAAGAAGCTGCCAAGATTACCGGGACAAACAAAGATGACAGTTCGGTTAAGCAGCCAGTGCGCCGTAAAGACACAAAGATTTATCCGAATTCCCCATGTCCATGTGGAAGTGGTAAAAAATACAAACAGTGTTGCGGACGTAAATAATAAAAGTCCGTTGGCATAGAAATTAATTATCAAATATCAAAAATATGAAAGAAGGTGAAGCAATGGTCGAATTAGATCAGTTCAAAGTAACTTTATTAAGTTATGAAACACCATTAGCGGAAGTGAGGGATTCACTTTGACTTGGCTCATAAGCAGTCCAGGATCGGTGAATTAGAGAATATGATGGAAGAACCCGGATTTTGGGATAATCCGGACAGCTCCAATAAAGCGATGAAGGAGCTGAAAAATCTCAAAGATACTGTAGAAAAGTATGCAGAATTGGAAACTGCATATGAAGATGTAGAAACGTTGATTGAGATGGGATACGAGGAAAATGACGAAAGTCTTATTCCAGAGATTGAAGAGGCGTTAAACCTTTTTGTCGAAGAATTTGAAACACTTCGAATTGCCACGTTATTAAGTGATGAATACGATAATAGTAACGCGATTGTGACATTGCATGCCGGTGCAGGCGGAACTGAAGCCTGTGACTGGACAAGCATGCTTTATCGTATGTATACGCGTTGGGCAGAAAAACACGGATTTGCTATTGAAATTTTAGATTTTCTGGATGGCGATGAAGCTGGTATTAAAGCAATCACGATGCAGATTAATGGCGAGAATGCTTATGGATATCTGAAAGCAGAAAAAGGCATTCATCGTCTGGTGCGTATATCTCCATTTAATGCAGCGGGAAAAAGACAGACATCCTTTTCGTCCTGTGATGTTATTCCGGAGATTGAAGAAGATGTGGACATCGAGATTCTTGATAAAGATCTGCGTGTGGATACGTATCGTGCAAGCGGTGCAGGTGGTCAGCATGTCAACAAAACCTCTTCTGCGATTCGTATTACCCATTTGCCAACCGGTATTGTTGTTCAGTGTCAGAATGAACGTTCTCAGCATATGAACAGAGATAAAGCGATGCAGATGTTAAAGGCAAAATTATTCCTTTTAAAACAACAGGAAAATGAAGAAAAAGCATCCGATATCCGTGGTGAAGTCAAGGAAATTGGTTGGGGTAATCAGATACGTTCGTATGTCATGCAGCCATATAAGTTGGTAAAAGATCATCGAACAAATACAGAGATCAGTAATGTTGACAGTGTAATGGATGGTAATATTGATCCGTTTATTAACGCATTTCTTAAATGGCGCAGTATAGGTAAGAATAAAGCGGAATAATGCCGGAGGCGTGGCAGATATGAAAGAACCAAACGATTATTATGTAGTTAAGAAAAAGGCAGTACCGGAAGTGCTTTTAAAAGTCGTTGAAGCAAAACGGCTGTTGGATTCAGGAAAAGTTATAACAGTGCAGGAAGCAACGGAAAGTACAGGCATCAGTAGAAGTTCATTTTACAAATATAAAGATGACATTTTTCCGTTTCATGATCATTCCAGGGGGCGTACATTTACAGTGATGATTCAGCTGGATGATGAGCCGGGGCTTTTGTCGGTACTTTTAAATCGTGTGGCAGAATATCATGCCAACATATTAACGATTCATCAGGCCATTCCTGTGAATGGCGTAGCATCAGTAACTCTGAGTATAGAAATTTTAGATATAACAAGGGATGTGTCCGAACTGATTAATGCATTAGAACAGACGACCGGTGTTCAATATCTGAAGCTTTTATCCAGAGAGTAGGGAGGAGACAGAATATGAAATATATCGTAATGTTAGGCGATGGCATGGCTGACGAGCCACTTGAAGCACTTGGTGGCAAGACACCATTAGAAGTTGCAAAAACAGAAACTATGGATGCGTTGGCTAAAAAGTCGGAGATAGGTATGGCATATACCATTCCGGAAGGCATGAATCCGGGAAGTGATACGGCCAATCTCGCGGTTCTTGGTTATAATCCGCGTATTTATTATACGGGACGTTCTCCGTTGGAAGCGTTAAGTATTGGTGTAGACATGAAAGAAACAGACATTGCAATCCGCTGCAATATTGTCACAGTGTCTGAAGAAGAAGGTATTCCATACGAAGATCGAACGATCATTGATCACAGTTCGGATGAAATATCTACAGAAGATGCCGCTGTTTTGTTAAAGGCAGTGCAAGAAGAACTGGAAAACGATATTTATAAATTTTATGTAGGTACAAGTTATCGTCATCTCCTTATTTGGGACGGGGGGACAGTTGTGGAGCTTGAGCCTCCGCATGATCATTTGGGATGTGTCATTAAAGATTATCTTCCAAAAGATGAAGTGCTCCGTGGGATGATGGAAAAGAGTTATTCCATTCTTAACAATCATCCGCTGAATGCAGAGAGACGTGCAAAAGGATTAAAACCAGCCAATTCCTGTTGGTTCTGGGGAGCGGGTACACGACCTGCCTTGACATCCTTTGAAGAAAAAACAAACTTAAAAGGCTCTATGATTTCCGCAGTTGACTTGTTAAAAGGGATTGCTGTCGGAGCAGGCATGATGAATATTGAAGTTGAGGGAGCAAATGGCGGCCTTCATACAAACTATGAGGGAAAAGCCCAGGCGGCGGCAGATACATTGCTTAAGGATGGACAGGATTTTGTCTACATACATCTTGAAGGTCCTGATGAAATGGGACATCAGGGAAGTGTTGAACGCAAGATTCAGGCTATCGAAAATATGGATGCGCGTCTGATCAAGCCATTGGTAGAACGGATGGATGCATCAGGAGAAGAGTATCGTCTTCTTGTTATGCCGGATCATCCGACGCCGATTTGCATTCGTACACATTCATCCAAACCGGTGCCATTTATGATTTACGACAGTCGTAAAGATTTGAAAAAGGAATGGCGCTATAATGAACGCGAAGCTTCTGCAAGCGGCAATATTGTCATCGAAGATGGTTATAAATTAATGGATCGTCTGATCCGTGAATAAATGGGATACGCAGGCTGCCGAAATGGCAGCCTGTTGTTGCCTTGATATAGATTCAAGGTGATAGGAGGCAGAATATATATGGATATTGTAAAAGCAATCAGTCAGGAATTAAATATTCAATTGTGGCAAACAGAAGCAACAATAAAACTTATTGATGAAGGAAATACGATTCCTTTCATTGCAAGATATCGTAAAGAGGTAACTGGGGCCTTAAATGATGAGGTGCTTCGGCAATTTCATGAACGTTTAAATTATTTGCGAAATTTGGAAGATAAGAAAATACAGGTTATTTCTTCGATTGAAGAACAGGGAAAGATGACGGAAACGCTTAAAAAAGCAATTGAAGTTGCTGCGACAATGGTGGCGGTGGATGATCTGTACCGTCCGTTTCGACCAAAACGTCGTACTCGTGCGATGATTGCCAAAGAAAAAGGGTTGGAACCGCTTGCCAATATATTATGGCTCCAGATGACCAAAAAGCCGTTGCTTGATGAGGCAAAACTTTATGTTTCAGAGGAAAAAGGGATTGAGACACCGGAAGAGGCGCTTGAGGGAGCAAAAGATATTTTGGCAGAAATGATTTCGGATACGGCAGATTATCGTGCCTATATTCGAAAGATAACGATGGGTGAAGGAAAGATTCTTTCAAAGGCACGCGATGAAAAAGAAAAGTCGGTTTATGAAAATTATTATGATTATGAAGAAGCAGTAAGTAAGATTCCGGGACATCGTATTCTGGCAATTAATCGTGGCGAAAAAGAAAAATTTATTACTGTAAAGATTGGTGCACCGGAAGAAAAAATTTTACATTATCTTGAAAGACAGGTGATTACAAAAAATAATTCACAAACGGAAGTTTTATTAAAGGCTGTGATTGAAGATAGTTACCATCGTTTGATCGCTCCGGCTATTGAACGTGAGGTGCGTAATGAATTGACGGAAAAAGCGGAAGATGGCGGTATTAAAGTGTTTGGAAAAAATCTGGAACAGCTGCTGATGCAGCCGCCGATTGCGGGAAGGGTTGTTCTTGGATGGGATCCGGCATTTCGTACGGGATGCAAGCTGGCAGTTGTAGACGCGACCGGTAAAGTATTGGATACGGTTGTTATCTATCCAACAGCTCCTCAAAATAAAATTCCTGAGGCAAAAGCCGTATTAAAACGTTTGATCAAAAAATATAACATTTCTTTGATTTCTCTTGGTAATGGAACAGCTTCACGTGAATCCGAAATAGTCATTGTCGATCTTCTGAAAGAAATCAATGAGCGTGTGGAATATGTGATTGTAAATGAAGCAGGGGCCTCGGTTTATTCTGCCAGTAAACTTGCAACAGAAGAATTTCCGGAATTTGATGTGGGGCAGAGAAGTGCGGCATCTATTGCGCGACGCCTTCAGGATCCCCTGGCGGAGTTGGTTAAGATCGATCCAAAGGCCATTGGCGTTGGACAGTATCAGCATGATATGAATCAGAAACGTCTGGGTGAGGTTCTTGGAGGAACGGTTGAGGATTGTGTAAACCGTGTGGGTGTTGATCTGAACACGGCATCTGCATCCTTGCTTGAGTATGTATCTGGTGTCAATAAAACCATTGCAAAAAACATTGTGTCTTATAGAGAAGAAAATGGCCGTTTTAAAAACAGACGACAGCTTTTGAAAGTTCCAAAACTCGGACCGAAAGCTTATGAACAGTGTGCGGGATTTATGCGCATTTTGGGAGGAGACAATCCTCTGGACCAGACAAGCGTACATCCGGAATCTTATGGCGCTGCAGAAAAACTTTTAAAAGTTCTGGGGTATGATAAGAAGGATATATCTAATAATTGTTTGTCGGATCTTTCACATCAGATCAAAGATTATAAGACAATGAGTGAGAACATTGGTGTTGGAGAAATGACACTTCGGGATATTGTGAAGGAACTTGAAAAACCAGGACGGGATCCCCGCGATGAAATGCCGAGACCAATTTTGCGCACGGATGTCCTTGAAATGAAAGACTTAAAAGAGGGAATGATCTTAAAAGGTACGGTTCGCAATGTTATCGATTTTGGGGCTTTCGTCGATATTGGTGTGCATCAGGATGGTTTGGTGCATATTTCGCAGCTGTCGGATAAGAAATTTGTCAAACATCCAATGGAAATTGTCAGTGTTGGAGATGTGGTTGAAGTCAAGGTTATGAGTGTGGATCTTGCTAAAAAAAGAATCCAATTGACAATGAAACTTTAAAAACCACTTCTATTTTAAGGGAGTATATGATAAACTGAAAAAAAGCTGGCGTGAGGATAACTCAGGCCAGTGCTTTGTGTGCTATAAACAATATTTTAAGGAATGAAGAATAGATAAAAGGTAGGATCGAATGATAGTAGAAACTTTTTCGGCGGATGAAACATATGAATTTGGACGAAAGCTGGGCAGCGAAGCTCAGCCGGGAGATATATATTGTCTGACAGGAGATCTTGGTGTAGGAAAGACTGTGTTTACACAGGGCTTTGCTGCGGGGCTGGGAATCAACGAAGCCGTAAACAGTCCGACATTTACCATTGTACAGGAGTATGAGGGTGAACGTATGCCATTTTATCATTTTGATGTGTATCGCATTGGTGATGTGGAAGAAATGGATGAGATTGGATTTGAAGATTATGTCTATGGCGAAGGTGTTTGTCTCATTGAATGGGCAAATCTCATCCGGGAAATTCTTCCAGATGATTTTATGGGAATTTTAATTGAAAAAGATTTGGAAAAAGGCTTTGATTATCGTAGGATCACATTGGAAAGAGGAGGCGTTTTGTAATGATTTTGTTAGCCATTGAAAGCTCTGGGCTTGTTGCTTCGATTGCGATTATGTCGGATGATACATTGATTGGTGAATATACGACGAATTTTAAGAAAACCCATTCCCAGACTCTTTTGCCAATGATGAATGAGCTTGTTCAGATGACAGGCATTTCTATGAAAGATGTGGATGCTATCGTCATTTCCGGAGGACCGGGATCATTTACCGGCCTTCGAATTGGAGCGGCTACTGCAAAAGGACTTGGACTTGCATTGGAAAAACCATTGGTGAATGTTCCGACAGTAGATGCGCTGGCCTATAACTTGTATGGAACAGATCAGGTGATCTGCCCGATTATGGATGCTCGCAGACAGCAAGTGTATACGGGATTGTATACATTTGAAGGCGATGACTTTAAAGTTCTTTGTGAACAGAAAGCAGTAAGCATCGAGGAAATTGTTGAAGAAATCAATGCTCTGGGACGTCCTGTGATTTTCTTGGGTGACGGTGTTTCTGTAAATAAAAAATTCATTTGTGAACATATACATGTGCCATGCAGTTTTGCGCCAGCTCATTTAAATGCGCAGCGCGCCGGTGCGCTGGTGGCTCTTGGTAAACGTTATTATGAAGCCGGTCGTATAGAAACTGCAGATGAACATGTTCCGGAATATTTGCGTTTGTCTCAGGCAGAAAGAGAACTTCAGGAAAAACAAAACCGTGAGGCGGGTGTATGATGATACGATCAATGGTGGAAGTTGACATTCCTCGTGTTTTTGAAATTGAACAGGCATGTTTTTCAGATCCATGGACAATGCAGGGGTTTAAAGATTCCCTGAACGAAACGTCGGCGCATCTTAGGATTATAGAAAATGAGACAGGAGGTATTGCAGGCTATGCATGTCTCTATCAGGTGGCAGATGAAGGGGAGATTGTCAATGTGGCCATAGACCCGAAATGTCGTCAGAAGGGGTATGGGGCCAGACTTGTTCGGGATCTTCTTCTTCTGGGACAGGAGTTGGGTGCAGAACGTTTCTTTTTAGAAGTGCGAAAAGGGAATGTGGCTGGTCGGGCATTGTATACAAGTCTTGGATTTGTGGAATGTGGAATCCGAAAAGGATTTTATGAGAATCCGAAGGAAGATGCTGTTTTAATGATGTGGGAAAAAGTTTCCCAATAATCTCCTATGTATTGCTTCGTGTTGATTCCCTATAATGGACACAAAAGGCAATGTATGTATACAAAGGAGTCATTATGGAAAAAAACAAGAAAATATGTCATTGTTGTGGCAAAGAGATTGGACAGAATGATTTTATTTACATTGAAAAAATCTGGGGATATTTTTCGAATAACAAAGATGGACAAAAACACAGGATTCGTTTGTGTGAGTCCTGCTATGATTCGTGGATTCGAGAGTTTAAGTATGCTCCGGAGATTGAAGATGTGACAGAATTGTTGTAAATGTTTGAAATAGAAGAGGAAAAGATATGTTAGATTTGTGTTTGTTGGGGACTGGAGGCATGATGCCGCTGCCTTATCGGTGGTTAACCTCTCTGATGCTCCGATATAACGGAAGCAGCCTTTTGGTTGATTGCGGTGAAGGAACTCAGATTTCTATTCGGGAAAAAGGCTGGAGTTTCAGACCGTTAGATGTGATATGTATTACTCATTTTCATGGAGATCATATTAGTGGTTTGCCTGGGATTTTATTGGCAATGGCCAATTCAGACCGAACGGAGCCGTTATTAATGATTGGACCAAAGGGACTTACCCGTGTCGTTAATTCCTTAAGGGTTATTGCGCCGGAACTTCCGTTTACGATAGAATTTATTGAGTTGACAGAAAGTGAACAGCATATTGAAACTCGTGGATATCATATCGACGCATTTCGTGTAAATCATAAAATCACATGTTATGGTTACAGTATATCCATACCGAGAGCTGGACTTTTTGATGTGGAAAAAGCGAAGAAAAATGATGTACCGTTAAAATTCTGGAGTCGATTGCAAAAGGGAGAAATCATCGAAGCGGAAGGACGGCTTTTTGAACCATCGATGGTTCTTGGAGAAACACGAAAAGGAATTAAAGTAACTTATACAACGGATACACGTCCAACAGATTCCATTCGAAGGAATGCAAAAGATGCAGATCTATTTATTTGCGAAGGAATGTATGGGGAACGTGGAGATATTAATAATGCTGTAAAATATAAGCATATGACATTTGAAGAGGCTGCGGGATTGGCAAAAGATGCTGCTGTTAAAGAACTTTGGCTGACTCATTACAGTCCGGCGATCATGCATCCGGAAATTTTTATGGATGATGTGAGAAAGATTTTTGCCAATGCATATGCTGCAAAAGATCGACGATCAATGGAATTGAATTTTGAAGAATAGAGGAATGTATATGGAAAAAGATATTTATATTTTGGCAATCGAATCTTCCTGTGATGAGACAGCAGCAGCTGTTGTAAAAAACGGAAGAGAAGTATTATCCAATGTTATATCCTCCCAGATTGAGCTGCATAAACTTTTTGGCGGCGTTGTTCCGGAAATTGCATCAAGAAAACATATTGAAAAAATCAATCCGGTTATTCGTGAAGCGTTAGATGAGGCGGGGATGACACTTGATGATATGGATGCAATTGGAGTAACCTATGGACCGGGGCTTGTTGGAGCACTTCTTGTGGGTGTAGCAGCAGCGAAAGCGATCAGTTTTGCAAAAAACATTCCATTAGTAGGTGTGCATCACATTGAGGGACATATTTCTGCAAATTATATTGACAATAAAGATTTGGAACCACCGTTTCTGGGAATGGTTGTTTCTGGTGGACATACCCATCTTGTGCTTGTAAAGGATTATGGACAGTATGAGATTTTAGCCAGAACCCGTGACGATGCAGCAGGAGAAGCTTTTGATAAAGTTGCGCGTGCTATCGGACTCGGATATCCGGGAGGACCAAAGATTGATAAACTGGCAAAAGAAGGGAATCCGAAAGCAATCACATTTCCGCGTGCCCATGTAGCAGATGCGCCGTTGGATTTTAGTTTTAGTGGATTGAAGTCTTCGGTGTTAAACTATATTAATTCATGTGAAATGAAACATCAGGAAGTAAATCGCGCAGATGTGGCGGCATCGTTCCAGGCGGCGGTTGTGGATGCGATTGTTAATCATACAGTTGAGGCCGCAAAAACTTACGGAATTGATAAAGTTGCATTGGCAGGCGGTGTTGCATCCAATACATCCCTGCGACAGGCTATGCGCGAAAGATGTGAAAAAGAAGGTTTGAAATTTTATCATCCGTCTCCGATTTTATGCACAGATAATGCAGCTATGATCGGATGCGCTGCGTATTATGAATATCTTGCAGGAACACGCCATGGATGGGACTTGAATGCGGTTCCGAATCTGAAAATCGGACAGAGATAATTTGTATAGCTTCAATATGGTAAAAATGACGAAAAAGAACCATAAAGTTTGTGTTTATAAATTGGTTAAAATACAATATTTAGTGGGCGAAAATGAAATGCAAAAAAATGAGAAAAATTGCAATAAAAATGTTGACATATAAAAATCTTAGTGATATTATAATGAATGTCGCTTGACAAAAACGGAATAGCAAACAAAAAAGTTGCGGATTTGGTAAAAAAGTTCTTGACAAGAATGGAAAGACCTGTTAAACTATTAAAGCACTGTTATGGAGAGATGTCCGAGTGGTTTAAGGAGCTGGTCTTGAAAACCAGTGACTCCGAAAGGGGCCGTGGGTTCGAATCCCACTTTCTCCGTTCTAATTTCATAAAGAAATTATATATCAGCTTGGAGAAGTACCCAAGAGGCTGAAGGGGCTCCCCTGGAAAGGGAGTAGGTCGTTAGTAGCGGCGCGAGGGTTCAAATCCCTCCTTCTCCGTTCAACATTAAAAAATGTTGAAAAAAGTTGTTGACAAGAAACGACAGATGTGATAAGATAATAAAGTCGCGTGTGAGAAACAAACGACAACAACAAAGAACATTGACAATTGAACAATAAAACAATCCCGAAAGTTCTTTAAAGAGAATTTCAAAAACGAACGAGTCGAAAGACTCAACCAAAAACAGTAAAAAACGGGAAGATAACAGCTAGTTGTCATTCTGTTAGGATAT
>JAFOYH010000126.1 GCA_017391465.1 Lachnospiraceae bacterium
GCCATGTATCTTGCACTTGAAAACTGGGCAAAAGTGAACAACACATTAAAGATGCAGGCAGCATTTATCAGCAACGTAGACCCTGACGATGCGGCAGGCGTTTTAAGCAATATTGACGTTGCACATTCTATTTTTGTACTTGTATCCAAATCCGGTACAACACTTGAAACATTAACAAACGAATCCTTCGTTAAAGATGCTTTAGTCAAAGCAGGTTTAAACCCATCCAAACACATGATCGCTGTTACAAGCGAAACTTCGCCATTGGCTAAGAGTGATGATTACCTTGCAGCATTCTTCATGGATGACTATATTGGCGGACGTTACTCCTCCACATCCGGTGTTGGCGGTGCCGTATTATCTCTTGCATTTGGACCGGAAGTATTTGCACAATTCTTAGACGGTGCTGCAGCAGCAGACGCAACAGCTAAGCATACAGATTTATTACAGAACCCTGCGATGCTTGATGCATTGATCGGTGTTTATGAAAGAAACGTTCTTGGATACCAGAACACAGCAGTGCTTCCATATTCTCAGGCACTCAGCCGTTTCCCTGCACATTTGCAGCAGCTCGATATGGAATCCAACGGTAAATCCGTGAACCGTTTTGGCGAACCAGTGAACTACTCCACAGGTCCGGTGATCTTTGGCGAACCTGGAACAAACGGACAGCACTCTTTCTATCAGCTTCTTCATCAGGGAACAGATATTGTGCCATTACAGTTTGTTGGATTTAAGAACAGCCAGATGGGCTCTGATGTCATCATTGAAGACAGCACAAGCCAGCAGAAACTCTGCGCAAACGTAGCTGCTCAGATCGTTGCATTTGCATGCGGTAAAGATGACGAAAACCTTAACAAAAAATTCGAAGGCGGACGTCCATCCAGCATTATCATCGGTGAACAGTTGAATCCAGCATCTCTTGGTGCACTTTTGGCTCATTTCGAAAACAAAGTTATGTTCCAGGGCTTTGCATGGAACTTAAACAGCTTTGACCAGGAAGGCGTTCAGCTTGGTAAAGTTCTTGCAAAACGTGTACTTGCTCATGATACTGATGGAGCACTTAAAGTTTACAGTGATTTGCTGAACATTTAATTCGATGGGTGTCAGACACCACAAAGTTTTCATAATCCTATAATTAATGAAAAAGAGATTCGATATTTATAAAATATCGGATCTTTTTTAATTTCCAATAATTAACTGTAAAGAAAAAATGTTAATGCGGACAAAAGTGAAATGTGATATAATATAATATCTTTGTAATTTATATAAAAATAAAGGAGCATTTCTATGCCAGTTTTTGATTTTAGTAATACACCGGACAGTAATAAAGAAGTTGTGTGTACATATACAACGTTTCATTCCAATGAACGTGTGGCTACACCAGAAAAACCAATATTAGTTTTAGATAATAAAGAACGTCAATGGAGCGTTGATTCCAATGGTATGTTCATGAACCAGATGAAAGAGACAACATTTGAATTTAATGAAGAAGATGGCAAACATAAAGCGGATATTCTTCAGATTGATGCTCGATTTGTTGCTTTGGTGAAGTGGCTTGGAAAGAATCATATCAATGTGCGTCTTTCCGGCGAAAACCGTGAAGAAGGTTATGCCGTCTATAAAATTCGAGAGATTGCCCTTGGCGGCGGCGGAAAACTTTCTGCAGAAGATGGATTTTTACAATTTATGATCGAGCGTTTGTTCGCAAGTAATGCACCGGAAGATCTGAGTGAAGATGAGGATGAACTGGATGAAAGCGGCGATGATATGAAACTGACAAGTCTTCAGAGCATTTCAGATTTTATGACCTGTGCTGGTAAGACGCTGCCGGACAATATTCGCCTTTGGGCACGAAGAAATCTTGCGGTCGCTCATTCTCATGAAGTAACACCAGAAGAGCGTCGTCACGCCCAGCGTGCCCTTTCTATTATGATGAATATTCAGTGGAAAAATGATTATTTTGAAGCCATTGACCCAAAAGAAGCACGCCGTATCTTAGACGAAGAACTTTATGGTATGGAGCGTGTGAAACAGCGTATTATTGAAACAATCATTCAGATTAATCGTACCCATACATTGCCGGCCTATGGTATTTTGCTTATTGGTCCTGCGGGAACAGGCAAGTCCCAGATTGCTTATGCGGTTGCAAGAATTTTAAAACTTCCATGGACAACATTAGATATGAGTTCCATTAATGACCCGGAACAGCTTACAGGAAGTTCCAGAATCTATTCCAATGCAAAACCGGGAATCATTATGGAAGCCTTTTCCATGGCAGGTGAATCCAATCTGGTATTTATAATCAACGAATTGGATAAAGCGGCATCCGGTAAGGGGAATGGTAACCCGGCGGATGTTCTTTTAACGCTGTTGGATAACCTTGGTTTTACAGATAACTATATGGAGTGTATGATTCCGACAAGTGGCGTGTATCCAATTGCGACAGCCAATGACAGAGATCAGATCAGTGCGCCTTTAATGTCCCGCTTTGCGGTGATTGAGATTCCAGGCTATACAGATGAAGAGAAGAAGGCCATTTTTATGAAGTTTGCGTTGCCAAAAGCATTGAAACGCATTGGATTAAAGCCGGAAGAATGTATTGTTACGGATGAGGGCGTAGAGACACTTGTTAAACGTTTTTCAGATACAGGCGGTATTCGCGGCATTGAACAGGCTGCAGAACATATGGTGGCCAATGCCCTGTATCAGATTGAAGTTGATAAAGTAACTCAGGTTGTTTTTGATTCTAAGATGGTCGAAGAACTTTTGGAATAAATGAACATTTTCCGGAAAAAGAAGAGGAGAACACAGGGATGGAAAAAGCTGGAACAGAATTCGAACTGTCAGATAAAGAGCTTCGAAGATTAAAAAGAGTTGAATTGTTGGAGATGCTTTTAGAGCTGAGTCGGGAAAATGAAGATTTAATGCTGGAATTAGAGGAAAAGAACAGAATCATTGAAGCGTTGAATTTACAATTAGAGAATCGAAAAATTGACCTGAAGCATGCGGGGACAATTGCGGAGGCCTCTTTTAAATTAAATGGTGTTTTTGAAGCGGCGGAAAAAGCCGCAGAGCAATATCTGGAAAATCTTCAGTATTTGTGTGAAAGAGAACAAAATCCGGTATCGGAAAAAAGAAGCCGAAGAAAGACTTATCTTGCCGAAATGGAAAGAAAAAGCAGATATCGATCAAGGATGAAAGAGATGTTATGGTTAAAGAAGAAAAGAAAATCAGAAAACTGACAACGGAACAGATTGAGAGAGAATTAAATCGTGTCCGTTATAAACAGCGTTATGGAAGAACACTCAGGAGTACAGTATATATACTGATTGTTGTTGCAGCCATGGCCATTTTGGCGGCAACATTCGTTTTCCCGGTATTTCGTATTTACGGAAATTCGATGACACCGACATTGGAAGAGGGTCAGATCATTGTTTCTCTGAAAGAAACGGATCTTGAAACGGGAGATATCATTGCTTTTTATTACAACAATAAGATATTAGTCAAGCGTGTAATTGCAAACACGGGAGACTGGGTGAATATTGATACAGACGGAAATGTCTATGTAAATGATGTGTTACTTGACGAACCGTATATTAAAGAAAAAGCCATGGGCGAGTGTAACATTACATTGCCATATCAGATTCCGGAAGGAAAGACATTTGTGTTAGGTGACCATAGAAGTGTTTCTATGGATTCGAGACATACATCTGTGGGCTGTATATCCGAAGAACAGATTGTAGGAAAACTGATCATGAGAATATGGCCACTCAACGAAATAAAAATATTTGATTGATAAACAAGGAAAGGATTAGCACGGTGGACCAGAAATTTTTGGATAAAATACAAAATCAACTAAAAAAACAACGTCGCAGAAGACTTTGGAAACGTGTTGTTTCTGTACTTGGAATCGCTGTTGTATTTTGCACCCTATCGGCATTGATTCTTCCGGCAATAACGTTGTCGGATACGGCATATTGTGGAATTGAAGAACATGTACATGAGGATGCATGCTATAACAAAACGCTGATTTGTAACCTCTCTGAAGAAGAAACAGCGGAAGTGCATGAACACACAGAAAGCTGTTATGCGTTGAAAAAAGATTTGGTATGTCCATTGGAAGAAGGACTAAAGCATGTTCATGATGAAAGTTGTATAAGCATAGAAAATCGATTGACATGTGGTCAGGAAGAAAAAGAAGGTCATGTGCATTCAGAACAATGCATGATGACAGAGACCGTTTTTGTTTGCGGTCTGGAAGGCGATCCAACGCATGTTCATGAAGCCGGATGTTCCCAGGAACAGACAACAATAATCTGTGGATTGGAAGAATCGGAAGGTCATGTACATACGGAAAGCTGTTATACGGAGATAACAACGGAAGTATGTGGTCTTACAGAAGAAGCGCATGTACATACAAATACCTGTTGGAAAGAATATCCGGTTTTAATCTGCGAAATCGATACGGACAATGCAGAAGAAACATGTGAACACACCGAAGAAGAAGCAGAAACATGCGAACATAGAGATAAAGTGGATCAAACACATAAACATACAGATGCGTGTTATCAAAAAGAGCTGATATGTAAGGTCGAAGAACATAAACATGAAATACGGTGTTTCTCTAATCCGAAAGCGGATCTTGAATCTGCGGCAGATTGGGAAAGAACATTGCCGCATCATTTGTCTGGTGATATCCGAAAAGATGTGATTACTATTGCGCAGAGCCAGTTGGGTTATACAGAAAGTGATGAAAATTATATTGTCACAGAGGATGAACAGATTCGAGGTTATACACGTTATGGCCAATGGTATGGAAGTCCGTATGGAGATTGGTGTGCGATGTTTGCATCCTTTTGTCTGAGTTATGCGAATGCGGATGTACCATTAGGAGCTGCGTGCAGCAGTTGGATCCGTCAATTAAAGTCAAACGGAATCTATTGGGAACCGGATGAATATATACCAACATCGGGGGATATTATTTTCTTTGACTGGGGTGTTAATAATACGCCGGATCATGTGGGCCTGGTTGTAGAAGTTATACCGGCAAAAGATGGACAGCCGGCAAGAGTTAAGACAATTGAAGGAAACTGTTCCGATTGTGTTATGTATATGACCTACAATTTAAATAATCCTGTGATTTTCGGATATGGAGAAATCGTTCCAACAGAACGGAAAAAAGATGAAGGAAATATTCAGGAGGGCGATTTCTGGAAACGCATTGAAAGTTTTAATGAGATTCAGGAGAACGATAAACTATTAATTGTTTCAGCAGAAAGAAATATGGCATTAACATATGATAAAAAAAGCAGCAAAGTAGGCACATCCGTGATTCTGGAACAGGTCAATGGTCATGAAGATTATTATGAAATTTTTGACAGAGATAACCATTCAATGATGGAAGAAGAACACTTGAATTCAATATTCTCAGTATCCGATATTTCGAACAATGGAATTCAATTAAAATGTGCCGGAGAAACCAATGCCTATCTTGTTTTAAATGATACGATTTTTGGAAGCGATGCAGCAACTTTAAATGTGCAAAAGCAGTCATCGGAGAATATATGGAAACTTTCGGATGGTAAGCATTATCTTACATTTACTCAGGATATACCGTTTATTTCGTCGAAAACAGCGACGCAAAGTGATGCACAGAGAGATATGTTGATCTTCCGATGGACAAAAACATCTTTGGATATTCCGGCAGATGCTGCGAGTGTGTCAAATGTTCTAACAATACCGGAAGAACCGGAATATAACACA
The DNA here is from genome assembly GCA_017391465.1 of Lachnospiraceae bacterium. Next base: position 5,767 of record JAFOYH010000126.1, read on the forward strand.
ATGATTCCTTCAGATGAAATCGAAGGCGTAACAGCGATAAACGGTCTGGATGGATTTACGGTAAGATATGCTTCTGATCCGGCAACATCAGATATTTTAGAAAAAATCGAAGGTCTTGATGCTGAGAATGGAAAAATCCTGACAGATAAATCTGTGATTTATGGCAAAGATGATTTTGGTGCGATTACGTCGTATGAAGAAGGAACATTTGGTGTAACATTATCTGCAGTGGGCCAGACATCTGCCGTCAAAGGTCACGCGGAACCTGCGTTGGATGTTGTGATTATTTTGGATACATCCAACAGTATGATTAATAAATCCCAGGAATTTATAGATACTGACGGTGATATTCGAATGACCTGGGCAGTAAATGAAGTAAACTGTGTCATTGATGCAATTATGGCACAGCCGGAAAACAGAGTTGGCCTGGTAACTTTTTCAGATGCATCCCAGGTTGTCTTGCCATTGGATCATTATACAACAGAGAATGGTCAGTATGTAGATCTGGAGCATGATGCATCCCAAAAGGATGATACAGCATTTGCAGATCGTGATCAGACTGAAAACAACTATGATTTAAATATCAATGAAAACGTTAAAAATAAAGCGGGTAAGACTCTTTCTTTTGATTTCTTATATGGTTCGGGGAATCCGAACTGGGAAGGAACATTTACGCAGTCCGGTATTCAGGAAGCAGCAGATTTGCTGTTAAACAACGGAGATACCGTAGATGACAATGGCACACCGAAACAGCCAGTGATTCTTTTGATTTCTGATGGAGGGCCGACGCTTTGCAGCAGTAATTATAAATCGCCATTAGATGGTCCAATCTATGGAAAATTTGGTCATATCGAAGAAAATGTCAATGATTCAGATATCGGTGATGATTTGGATAGAACAGATTCAAACAGATATGGTATTCATGGATATTATACAATTCTTACAGCACAGTATTATAAAAATCGCGTTGGCAGCCATTATGGTGTACAGACCAAGTTTGTAACGGTAGGTGTGGGTATTGACAGACATCAGACGGCTTCGACAGACCCTCGTTTGCATGATAACGGTTACTGTAGAGCTGTTTTAAATCCAACAGCCTCAAATTTGAAGGATGCCTTAAGTTCATTTGATGGAAGAGCTGATGAAGGACCGCAGATGATCGCTTTATTGAATGAAACCCTCGATTCGGATCATGTAAGTATATGGGATCATTCGGAAGACCATACAACTCTTGGAATGGCCCATAGTGCGGTGCCTGTACTTCCGAATCCATATACATCGTATAGCTATGCGGATGCGTACTATATCGGGAAAAAGACAAACCTGGCAAGCGATCTGATTGCCTATTTGAATGGAATTCAGTTCCAGGAATACACATGGAAGAATGTTCTTAAAAACAAGACCGATCTCGAGTTTGAGGATCCAATCGGTAAAGGAATGGAAGTTAAAGGAGAACCAATCTTAAGATTTGGTGTGAACAATTATGAACCAACGTCTGCAGAGAGCGTTGGTAATCGAACAACCTATGTGTATGATTATGAAGTAACCTATGCACAGGCATATCCGGATAATGTTCATTCAGATAATATGGATGTGAAAGAAGTTTTTGATTTGTCAGGAATTAGTGTTCAGGTAACAACAGAAGGGAAAGGAACAGATGCATTGCAGACGATTCGGATGTTTATTCCACAAGAGCTCGTTCCCGTTGTATATCCTGAAAAATATGGTAAGTTTTTATATAAAGAAGAACCATTGAGATTCATCTATAAAGTGGGTTTAACGGATGCATCCATGGAAGATTGTAAAGCAATTGGTTCAGACGAAACAAGAACTTACTCTGTAAATCGTTCGGATGAAATAACAACGGCAGCATCATATACACCAAATAAGGGTAAAAAGGTAGTTCAGCAATTAGAAAATAACGGTAAATTAATTCTTAAAAAAGATGCAAAAGCCATTACAGCCACAATGAAATGGCCGGATACGGAGAAGCATGATTCGATTCAAATGTATCTTCTTGCGGATGGTGCAGTGGTAGATACAAAGGAATTGTCTTCGAAAAACAATTGGACCTATACATGGACTTCATTGCCGAAGGTTGACTATCGAACGAATAAAATGATTCATTATTCTGTATCTGAAAATTATGCAGCAGGATATACGCCATCCACAGAATTCCTTGCAAAGGGTAAGGCTGTTTCAACAGATACTTTCCTTGTTACGAATATAAAATCCAAAGAACCACTGACATTGACAATCCAGACGACAAATCATTCCGGAGTGACATTAGAGGGTTCCGTGTTTGATCTGTATATCATCAATCCGAATGATGCAGGAGCTGTTCAGATTCCTGGCACAGAAGAGACGGGTATGTTGATCAGGCACGAGATTCAGGTAGGAGAAGATGGTTTGACTATGGAGATTCCAGGAGAAGATCATGCATATTATCTGGTTGAAATTGCAGCTCCGGAAAGTTTTGAACTTGTGAAGGCACCGATCAAATTTGCTGTAGAAGATGAGAACATATTAATATCTGAAGATAATGGTATGGCCAGCGTGTCAGGGAACACCATTTCTGTTGTTAATGATGCAATCTATGAACTTCCGGCGGCAGAAGGGATGAAAACAACACTCTTCTATGTTATTGGTACCGTTCTGGCTCTTGGTTCTGTTGTTTTGATTGTTACTAAAAAACGTATGGATCAATGATTGAGCAACAAGATAAGATAAAATGTTTGTTGTGACCTGAGTTCTCAGGAACTTGGGTCATAATAGCAAGGAGAATGCTGTAATGAAGCAGAACAGAATATACATCATTTTAATATTTGTATTAATTACAGGGATCTTCCTGTTGCTGTATCCCTCTATCAAAGATTATAGAAATTCAATGGATCAGTTAGAACTGGCTGCATCTTATGATGAACAGATTGCGAAGTTGGATAATAATACATATGAAAAATTATGGGATACGGCAGAAGCGTATAATCAAACACTTTCGGAAGATGTCGAACGTTTTCTGTTTACTGAAGAGGATGAGGAGAATTATCATGCCTTATTAAATGTTTCGGGGAATGGAATGATGTCATACATAGAGATTCCGAATTTGTCCTGTGTTCTTCCGATATACCATGGTACTTCAGAAGAAGTATTGCAGAGTGCTGTTGGTCATGTTCAGGGAAGTTCCTTGCCGGTTGGTGGCAGCAGCAGTCATTGTGTACTGTCCGGACATCGAGGCTTGCCAAACGCAAAACTTTTTTCAGATTTAGATCAGTTGCGGGAAGGTGATGTATTTATGATACATACTCTGGATACAACGCTTACATATGAAGTGGATCAGATTCATATTATACTTTCCCATGAGATTCATGATATTGATATCGTCAAAGACGAAGATTTATGTACATTAGTTACATGTACACCTTATGGTGAAAATTCACATCGTTTATTAGTTCGGGGCCATCGTATTGAAAATATAGAAAATGTGTATGATGTTCGAATCATAGCCGATGCCGTACAGGTTGAACCTGAGATTGTTGCCTGGGTGTTAGCAGTTTCTGCTTTATTGCTGATCGGACTTGGAGCAATGATTTGTGAGAGAAAATATCGATAAAATAAGCATTTATACAATGGATAAAATTTCAGAGATTAGGAAGAACGTTTGAAAGCAGAGAGGCTCAAGTTCTTATAGAAACTTTCGAATAAGCATAGAAGGAGTGAAAAGATTAATGAGAGTTATTGCAGGAAAGGCGAAAGGTCGCCAGCTTATCGCGCCGGAAGGCTTAAATACACGTCCGATTATGGCGAAGATGAAAGAAGCACTTTTTAGCATGTGGCAGTTTGATATTTACGGCGCACGTTTTCTGGATTTGTTTGCAGGCAGTGGCAGTATGGGAATTGAAGCAATCAGCCGTGGCGCCAAAAGAGCAGCATTTGTTGAGATGGACCGTAATGCTGTTGAAGTGATTAAAAAGAACTTAAAGACTTGTCATTTTATGGATGAAGCGGATGTTTATCAGGACGATGTGTTTGCACGTTTAAAATGGTTTCGGAATATGGGTCAGAAATTCGACATTATCTATCTGGATCCGCCATTTACTGTAGAATCTATATTTATTCCTGTTATGGAAGCTTTGGCAGAAGCAGATATACTGGATATTAATGGATGTATTGCCATTCGTTCACTGAAAGAAAAAGAAATGCCGGAAACGTTTGGTAAGTTATACAAATATAAAAAGAAGGTATATGGTATTTCGGCAATTCATTTTTATCGTGTTGAAGAGGTATAAAAAGAGCGTCTTATATGTGTATTTTATTATACACGTATAAGACGCTTTTGTGGTTTTTAATCAGATAATCCTAAGGTGTTATAAAATTCCAGGAGATGTTCTTCGTCCATAGGTTGTGCGTAATGAAAACCTTGAATTTTATCCACACCCTGATTGACGAGAAATTCGATATCGTCTGAAGTTTCTGCACCTTCTGCAATCACATCAAAATCCATATTGTGGAAAAGTGTAGTCAATGTGCTTACAACAGGCTGTACAAGATGATCAGACTGTGAAGTTCGAGTCATACTTGAGTCGAGTTTAACCGCCTGAAGCGGTAATTGCAGGATGCACTGGAAATTGGAATATCCGGTGCCGAAGTCGTCAAGATAAAAACGATATCCGTCTTGATTTAAACGATACATCAATGCTTTTGTTATTTCAAACTTATCCAGAATATCGCGTTCTGTAAATTCCAGACAAATGCGATGATGCTCAATGCCCGCATTATTGACAATGTTATTCAGTCGAATGATAAATCCTTTTTCAAGTAACTGGTTCATTGGAATGTTGATGGAAACGCTGACCCAATTCAGTTCAGGATGTTCACTTAAAAAAGCACATACATTCTCAACGACAAACCAGGTGATGGAACGGACGCATCCGGTTTCTTCGGCAAGAGGAATGAATTCTGCAGGACTGATCATACTTCCATCAGGCTCTCTTAAACGAACAAGAGCTTCCATAGAACAAAACTTTTGATTGTGTAAGCAGTAAATCGGCTGATACCATACTTCAAAGCCATATTTTTTATGGATGTTCTGCATACGCTCGATGAGATAACGTTTGCGATGCATCTGTTTGCCAAGCTCAGGATTATAACGAATATAATGGTTTTTTTTCAAATAAGATACAGAAATGGCATATTCAAGTTTTTCATATAACTCGGCAGCATCAGAGTCGTTTTCGTCGGAAATATATTCAGCGACAACATATTCAAATTTTAAAATTTCATCTTTAAATGAAGTACGGTTTTCAAGAAAATCCAAAAGAATGCCACAGTATTCTTCGGCACTGGCCTGATTGGAAAATGGGATTGTCAGTGCAAATACCGTTCCATTCATATGAAATGCTGTACTGGCAGGGATAAGTTTTTCAAGTGAAAAAGCAAACTGATATAAAATTTCATTACCAATAAGATGTCCGTATTTTTGATTGATCATTCGAAAATTTTTAATGTTGATCAGGAATGACTGGAACTTCTGTTTCTTTTTTATGCGGTTTTCAATGTCATGGAAAAAACGATGACGATCGTTCAATTTAGTCAGACTGTGAATACCCGTATGCTGACCCTGAAAACTCAGGAAAAGAATAACATCAACCAGTGCCATGATAATTCCGTTCATCATGACCTCGGGATTGATTCGCTGGATGATGATACATACGGTAACAATAGGGAAAATCTGAATAACAATTCGTCGCATTGAACGGGTTGCATTCTTTCGGTTTCGAATGTAGCAGATGAGAACAAGAAACATCTGACATATTGTGATGACATAACCAAGACCGTTCAATGGTCCTCGGGTATAGATTCCGGAAGTATCGAAATAGAATAAACAACCATTCCATAAATTCGAGATGACAGCAAGCATATAAATGATTAAAAGAATGGAAAGGCCGATGCATGCATTTTTCATACAATGCTGATCGGTGGTGTGCTCCAGAATTCGATTAAACAAAAATAAGGCAATCGAAGATGTCGTAATAATGTTGATGACAAAATATAATGTGTTGATGGTTATATTTAGCCATAGAGGACTATTGGCGATAGTCAGTAACTGACAGGTAATAATATCAATAAATGTAGTTAGTCCGGTTAAAAGTAAACAGGACACAAAAAGTTTGTCAATGCGGTCTAAATAGCGTTTACTGTCGTAATAAAATAAAAACAGTGCAAAAACAAGACCAAGTGCAAGATAATCTGTAATAAAGATCATATGAACACGCTTTCTATTATAATAAAGGATGATTTATTTTTAATGCAATGTTGCATTGTAAGAACCTTTGATACGAAGAATCAAATGCCGTTTCCAGTTCGGAAAATGGGCATAGGATCTTTCGGCAAGAAGGGTATTTTCAATTTCCTGAAGTGTTTCTTCTACAGTTCGTGTAAAGGTTTTTGAAATCTTACGATAATGATTGTCGCGTTCCATACGCAGCGTACGTATGATGCTGTCGTCTGCTGTAAGAGAGACGATCAGGTCATAATGCATATATTCAGAAGCCTGAATTGAGTCCAGAAAAAGTCCTTCAATAATATATAATTCCGTTGGGGTAAAATGTGTCTTATTTCCCCATCCGGTGCCGCGGACGTAACATTCTTTGTTAATGGAACGTTGATTCATGAGTTGGTTTAGATCATGATTCAACTGTTCCCAGTCAAAATGCTCTGGTTTAAGATATGAACTGTCAAGACGATTCCAGAAATTAGTTCCTGCGCGATATCGTTTGTTTAAGTAATTATCTGTGGATAGAATCTGGGCAGAATAACCATATTGAATCAGGCAATTCACAAGCATATTTGAGAATGTGCTTTTTCCAACACTGCTTATTCCTGTGACAGCAATTACCTGGCGTTCATGTTCCAGCATATCATGGGCAATCATATCAGCAATCTCTTTATATTGATAAATTTTGTGTTTCAAAAACTCCATTTTTTCAAAAACTCCAGAAAAATTGTAATACATTTTGATTGTAGCACATTATTGTAAGGATTTGAAGAGGTGTTTCAGTAATGTACGTGTTTTTTCGATAGAACATAAGTTGTTCAGGAGACTATTATAGAGATAAAAATAAAATTTGACTTTTTATCTTCGGAGGAGTAAGATTATTTTGTGACTAAAAGGGGTGCTGGCAATTCGGCTGGCTGAGACAGGATAGCGTTATCCTGGACCCATAAACCTGATCTGGATAATGCCAGCGTAGGAAGCATGCATTTTAGATGAAGTGAATTCCAGCATCCGGGTATCGATCCACGATAC
>JAFOYH010000091.1 GCA_017391465.1 Lachnospiraceae bacterium
AGGACCGGGATGGACGAACCTCTGGTGGATCTGTTGTATTACCAAGTGCATGGCAGAGTAGCCAAGTTTGGACGGGATAAACGCTGAAGGCATCTAAGCGTGAAGCCCCCCTCAAGATGAGATCTCCCATAACGTCAAGTTAGTAAGACCCCTTGAAGACGACGAGGTAGATAGGGCAGAGGTGGAAGTGCAGCAATGCATGGAGCTGACTGTTACTAATCGGTCGAGGGCATGACCAGATGGCTGGGAATGAGATAGAGAAATGTGATGATGGAAAGAATTTTCAGTATGTAGTTTTGAAGGTATATGTGCTTTTCAAATTAGAAAACACTTGCAATGTATAATTAAGTGTGTTATAATAAATTTTGTTATGAGGCTCCATGGTCAAGCGGTTAAGACACCGCCCTTTCACGGCGGTAACAGGGGTTCAAATCCCCTTGGAGTCATATGGCGCAGTAGCCAAGTGGTAAGGCAATGGTCTGCAACACCAGTATCCACCGGTTCAAATCCGGTCTGCGCCTCGTTAAAAGCTTAGAAACTTTGTTTCTAAGCTTTTTTTGTTTTATAGGATGGGACATTTTCACAAAAATGTCACTTTACAAAAGTACATATCGACTATATAATGTAGTAATCAAAACTATATAATGTATAGAAAGGTGAAATGAATGAGCAGTTATATTTTAAGTTGTTGTTCTACAGCAGATTTAAAGAAAGAACATTTTGAGAGAAGAAATATTTCCTATATATGTTTTCATTATGAATTGGATGGAAAAGAGTATAAAGATGATCTGGGGCAGTCCATGGCATTTGCAGATTTTTATCGGGCCATGAGCAATGGTGCGGATACAAAGACGTCCCAGGTAAATGCAGAGGAATTTGAAGAATATTTTGAAGGCTTTTTAAAAGAGGGTAAAGATATTTTACATATCTGTTTGTCTTCAGGGATATCGGGAACATTGAATTCGGCACATATTGCAAAAGATATATTGCAGGAACGTTATCCGGAACAAAAGATTTACATTGTGGATTCTTTGAATGCATCTTCCGGTTTTGGTCTTTTGGTAGATAAATTAGCGGATTTGCGAGATGAAGGAAAGTCTCTTGATGAAGTTTATGCATGGGCCGAAGCAAACAAGTTAAAAGCACATGCATGGTTTTTTTCTACGGATCTGACCTTTTTCGTCAAAGGCGGCCGTGTATCAAAAACATCCGGTTTTGTCGGCGGTATCTTAAATATCTGTCCGTTGTTAAATGTGGATGGCAATGGCAAGCTAATTCCACGTTACAAAGTCCGTACAAAGAAAAAAGTGATTGAAGCCATTGTGAAACAGATGGAAGAACATGCGCAGGATGGATTTGACTATAATAGTAAATGCTATATAAGTCATTCCGATTGTTATGAAGATGCCAGAGCAGTGGCCGATTTGATTGAAAAACGTTTTCCAAAGTTGGATGGCAGGGTTTTGATCAATGATGTGGGAACAACCATCGGAAGTCATACGGGTCCTGGAACTGTGGCATTGTTCTTCTGGGGAGATGAGAGAATAGAATAAAGAGTGGATGAAACGAACAGTGAAAATGGAACCAGATAAAAATAGAAGCATAGAAATTGTGATATTTCACAGTTTCTATGCTTTCTGCTGTTTAATATACCCGTTTATAATCGGTATAAACGTAAGTTCCTTTTTGCTTATACTGAATCATGAATCCGTCGTTTCCATGGCGAGACCAGGAGGCATCAAAAACATAGGTTTTACCATCGATGATCGCTTCGCACCAGCCGTGTTCTGCAAGAGTACCGCCTTCTAATGGGACATAACCTTCAACAGTGTAAATATGCATTCCTTTGAGTCGGGCCATCCAACAGAAAACGGAAGACATAACATAGCAGTTTCCATAACCATTTTCAAATCCAAACTTACCATAAAATTCCAAATGTGAATCATCAAAATCTGGTGAATAGGGCCAGTCGTAATAAATCTCTGTAAAAGACCATTCAAAGGCTGATTTTAAATCCCAATTCAATTCATCCATGACAGCTTTTGCATATTGCATGACAGGATGATCCATATTTTCAACCATATGAATATCATAGGATTGACATAAATCATAGAATTCCGGACCGGTAATCATCTCTTTAATCATCGATTCACGAGACCAGTCATCCATAATGGAAAGCATCTTGTTTACATAGTCACTCGGAGGTTCGTTGTCAAATACTGCATGATAAACGTCGTATATAAATTCTTTGTTTGAAGTATTCTTTGCACGATATTCTGCAGAATGAAAAGCATCACAAAGCATATCAATAGCTGTAAGTTCTTTGGCTTTTAATTGCTCAACAGTCCGATAAAGTTCATCTCCAGAGACAACGTCCATAGAACAGGTTCGATAAACACGAAACACAAAAGAGACGAGCTTATAATTCTCTGTTTCAGCTGCATGTGCTGAACAATTAATAAAAAGAGGAAATATGAGAGCAAAGATTAGGAACAGTTTCTTAAAAGATTTCATGAAAAAACCTCCTATACAAAAAGAATATCATGGTTGATGGTCTGATAGAAAAACTGTTTGAATTCTTCGGCATGATTTGTCTGTGCCATAGCCCACATCATTTTTGTGACAGTTGCTTCCAGAGTCATATCGTAAGATTCGATGACCGGAAAATGTTCCTTTAATTCTTTGCCAACTTGATAAATGGTCATATCACTGCCTTCGTGAGTTACTTGAGTAGCCATGACGATAATCTTTCCTGCGTTTGTCCAACGTTCAATAGCTTTATAAAAACTGGAATCTCCATAATCAGGAAGACCACCAACACCGAAAGATTCGATGATAATACCATCGTAACTTTCAAATAGAGCATCTAAAATATTGGCATTCATTCCTGGAACCAGTTTCAAAAGAAAAATTTTTGAGTTCATTGTGTGACTGAATTTTAAAGGACGTAAGATCTGTTCTTTATCATCAATATAAAAGATAATTCGCTGATCGTGAATATTTGCAATTTCCGGATAATTAATACTGGAAAATGCATTGTAACTTTTGGAACGGATTTTTTTTGCACGAGTTCCGGCAATTACCTGCCCACCAAATACAATGGATACGCCGTGGGCACGATCATCGGATGCAAAACGCAGGCTGTCCAATAGATTGGAGCGCGCGTCGGTGATTGCAAGATCGATGGGTTTCTGGGCACCGGTAATAACAATCGGTTTACGATTGTTTTGAATCAGATAGGATAAGGCTGCTGCAGTATAGGCCATGGTATCTGTTCCGTGACAGATAACAAATCCATCATAATATTCATATTTTTTCTCGATAAGTCTAGAAAGTGTCAGCCAATGACTACTTTCAATATTCGTACTATCTAAATTGAAAGGGGACTCGGTATCGATGGTACAAAATTCTTCTGCAGAGGGAACATAAGAAATAATTTCTTCTGCAGAAATCTGTGGTGCCAATCCGTTATCTGTATATTTGGATGCAATCGTACCACCAGTCGCGATTAATAAAATATGTTTCATAGTATATTAGACCTTTCATTAAAAAATCTTTACACGTCAGTATATCAATCAAGCACATACATGGTCAAGGTGAATCTTTTGATTTGAAATTGAGTGTATAACTTCTAAAAATTTGTCCATACTTTCAATGAGGAGGTATGAAGATGCGTCGAAAGCCCATACAGGAGTGGATGATTTTATTGACTTATCTGTTTTTGTTAATATTAATTACAGTTCATTCCGGATATTTGTGTCAGAAATTATGGTTTATTATAAAGCAGTTTTTTCCATTGATTCTGGCAGGCGTTTTGGCCTTTGTGCTGAATCACCCTTATAAGTATTTATGTACCGTTTATAAGAAAAAGGGAAAAGTACCTGAGAAAGCGGCGCGCGTAGGAAGCATTCTTACGGTGTATTTAGGTTTGGCAGGCGTAGTGGCTGCCGCAGGAGGATTTGCACTGCCACGACTGATTGAAGGAATCCGTCAGTTTGCGGAGAACCAGGAAAATTATATGCAGGTCTTTGAAAAATCAGCACAACAGTTGATGAGTCAAATAGGGTTAGATGCCGTGGATATTACACCTGTATTTGAAGGTGTGTCTGAATATCTTGGCAGAGTTGATCAAATGCTTGATGAATTTTTGCCTCGCATGGCGCGTTTGACCACAGGTGTCTTCCGGGGAACCGTTCAATTTGGTATCATCATTGTTTTATCGATTTACATGCTTTATGATAAAGAACATTTGAAAAAACAATCGAAACGTGTTTATATGGCTTATGTTCCTAAACAATACAATCTGTCGGGTTTACGTATGATTTCAACAATTTCGGAAATTTTTAATCACTTTGTGGTTGGACAGGGATTAGAATCTTGCATTTTGGGTATTCTCTGTTTTGTGGGCATGTTGATGCTAAGGCTGGAATATAGTGGATTTGTGAGTCTTGTTGTCGGAATGACAGCATTTATTCCCTTATTGGGGGCGTATATTGGTGGTGGACTTGGATTTTTGCTGTTATTGTTCATTTCTGTTCGTAAGGCAGTGATTTTTTTTGTTTTTTTTGTTATCTTACAGCAGATTGAGAATAATTTTATTTATCCAAGAATTGTAGGCAGACGTACAGGTTTACCAGGAATTTGGGTGCTTGCGTCAGTGACAGTAGGAGGAGGCTTATTTGGTATTATAGGTATGATTTTAAGTGTTCCGTTCGCTACATTGATCTATACAGTGATAGAGCGTGGAATTCAAATCAGAGAATGTAGGCAGGCTGCGGAAGAGGCAGAACTTAGACAAAAGAATGAAGATAAGATATCATAGACCGAAATTATGAAAAAGTCTGGACAAGGGAAAAAAATTCATGTATAATCTAAACATACAATAGTGCCGCGGGGTGGAGCAGTTCGGTAGCTCGTCGGGCTCATAACCCGAAGGTCGTAGGTTCAAATCCTGCCCCCGCAACTCTTTGGACCTGATACTATGCTGTATCAGGTTTTTTTTATAAGAAATTATACTATGGCACTCTTGAGCTCTATCTATGGACAGAGCTTTTTCTTATGTATATGGGGTTTATAGGAACAGAAACATGTGTAGTTGGTAAAAATGAATAGGAGGAGATTTTATGTTTGGTAGAGAGTGTATTTGGCTTGCGGGAGCAAAAGGACAACTTGGACAGGCGATTCTGCACGAGATTAAGAAACAAAATGCATTGACAGTTGTTGTGACAACAGACAAGGATGTAGATGTCACAGATATGGCAGAGGTTTCAAGATTTGTGATTACGAACCATCCAAGTGTGATTATAAATTGCGCGGGAATTACAGATATGGAGTCTTGTGAATTGGATAAAGTCATGGCATACAAGGTGAATGCATTAGGTGCACGCAATATGGCAGCGGCAGCCCGTATGGTAGATGCAAAGATAATTCATATTTCGACAGATGATGTATTTTCCGGAGAGTGTTTGGAGGAATTAACAGAATTTGATATGACCGTTCCTAACAGTGTTTATGGAAAATCAAAGCTGGCAGGTGAGATGATGGTTCGCGAATTGAATCCGAAGCATCTTGTTATCCGAAGTTCCTGGTCTTATGGTGAGGGGGAAAACTTCCTGACAGATTTACTTGCAAAAGTGGACGCCGGGGAAATTGTTGAAGTGGCATGTGATCAAGTGAGTACGCCGACAAGTATGCATGCATTGGCACAGGGCATTCTTGCCCTTATGCGTGGTAATGAATATGGTGTATATCATGTATCTTGTGAGGGTTCCTGTACACGTTATGAATTTGCAAAAAAAATATTAGAGCTAACAGGACGCGATGTATCAATGATTAAACCAGTACTGGCTAAAAATCTTGCAGGGGGATATCAGAGACCTTTATATTCTGTTCTTGAAAATCTTATGATGAAGGTGACAGGAATATACAAGATGCCGGAATGGGACGTGGATTTGAATGAATATCTGGAAGTGCGGGGGATGAAGTATGGAGAATAAGCATAAGAAAAAAACAGGGTTGACAACAAAGATTTTTATTGGATTGATCGCAGGTGCAGTTGTTGGGGTTTTCATGCATTATGTGGTGCCAGGAGGATATGTTAAAGATACCGTTTTAGTAAATGGTGTATTTTATGTTGTTGGTAATGGATTTCTTCGTCTGATGCAGATGCTGGTTGTTCCATTGGTATTTTGTTCTCTGGTTTGCGGCAGTGCAGCTATTGGGGATACAAAAACACTTGGAAAAGTTGGAGTTAAAACATTAGCATTTTATCTTTGTACAACAGCAGTGGCTGTAGCGGTTGCCTTGTCTTTGGCGAATATTATTGATCCTGGAATGGGATTAAACATGGAAGCTATTGTGACTGCAGAAAATACAACAGTTTCAACAGAGGTGAGTTTTGCAGATACACTATTGAATATTATTCCAAAAAATCCGATCCAGGGAATTGCGAATGGAGAAATGCTTCAGATTATCTTTTTTGCAATGGTTGTCGGGATTATTTTGGCGAAATTGGGCGAAAAAACAGCTACTGTATTTAATTTCTTTACTCAGTTTAACGATATTATGATGGAAATGACCATGATGGTTATGTCTTTAGCACCCTATGGTGTGTTCTGCCTGATTGCAAAAACATTTTCCGGAATTGGATTTGATGCATTTATACCGTTGCTGAAATACATGATCAGTGTATTGATTTCTCTGGGTATCCAGTGTTTTGGTGTTTACATGATTATGTTGGTCATTTTCACACGTCTAAATCCTGTAAAGTTCATTAAAAAGTTTTTTCCTGTCATGGCTTTCGCGTTTTCAACGGCAACATCCAATGCGACAATTCCGTTGTCTATTGAAACTTTGGCTGAAAAAATGGGAGTATCGCGTAGAATTTCATCTTTTACAATTCCGTTAGGAGCAACGATTAATATGGATGGAACAGCGATTATGCAGGGGGTAGCTGTGGTGTTTGCAGCTCAGGCATTTGGAATTCCTCTTGGAATCAAAGAATATATTATGGTTATTGCAACAGCAACATTGGCATCGATTGGTACAGCGGGTGTGCCAGGTGTTGGCTTGATCACATTGTCTATGGTATTCAATTCGGTGGGTCTTCCGTTGGAAGGTATTACATTGATCATGGGCATTGACCGTATTCTGGATATGACACGTACAGCAGTAAATATTACAGGAGATGCCGTATGTACATCCGTTGTCGCACATCAAAACGGCGAGCTTGACCGAGAAATTTTTAATAAAGATTAATAAAGATTATGAAAAGGATATTTCCGGGGTAAGATGTATAACCCGGGAAGTATCCTTTTTGTTAGGGTTAACATCATATATTTAGCATACAAACTATTTACAAGCAAAATAAATTGTGATAATATATAAAATACAGGGTTATTTTTATTATATATATTTAGTGCGCTAATTAATTGTCGCTGAATGAACAAAAAAACCTATCACGAACATTGGTATTTTCGGTAATTCGAAAATCAATATTTGTGATAGGTTTTTTTGTTATTTTCTATATGCGCTCAAATCGATCATACGACAGATCATGGAGCCATATTTGTCATAAAATTGCTGAAGTTTGTCTGCGTCATATTCGATGCAGAAAGGCGCTGATTTGATTTCCTCCATGAATTCACTGGTTTCTTTAATAAAGTAATCGGACAGGACAGAGTAAAAACGTGGACCAATACTTGTGTGATAACGACCGGGGAATTTGAGGAAAAGTTTCTTTCGATTATTAAACACCGATACATGCATCATATGTTGAACACTTGGAAGGAGTTCTTCGTCGATGACATAAAAATGGATTTTTGGATTAATCTTAGACGTGTCTAATACCTTTTGAATATGTAATTTACGTTCCTCTGGAGTCATGTTGTAGACGATATCTGCAAAAATGATTTCGCCATCTTCCATGTATTTTAACAGTGAAGATTTTAGTACATAAAAGTCCAGTGTATTTTTTTCGAAAATTTCGTCCCATGTAATCTGAAGTTGTCCGACCAGCTGAGCCATGAACTCATCGTGGTCACGTTCGCGTGCGGTTTGTGTGATGTTATCCCAACATTCTACAGGAAGTAAGTATTCAAAACCACGGGTAAGCATGATTTGATAATTGTCACGGGCATAGAAGTCTGTACGATAACCATGTTGATAGAATTCCTCGGAATCTGTTGCATGCAGCAACAGACTTGTAGAGCGAAATGCCGGCAATGTACGTATATAGATCTGGTTTACTTTTTCAGGGTCTGTAATAATTGTTGCTGTCTGAATTCGGCTGTATTGATCCAGTGCACATAAAATAGCCATATGATCTTTGATAATGATGGTATTTAATGAATTCATCAAAGAATCATCATAAAAGTCAAAAGAAATCTCTTCGTGGGCATTGATAAAATAGTATAATTGTTTCAGGTATTCCTTGCTGTTGGACTGAAAATTCTTCATGTTCAGACCGATCTTTACACTCACATCATGATCATGTGAAATATGTGATGAGGAATCTTCAACATTTTTTAAAATAAAACGGCAAACATCCAATGTGCAGAGAATTTCAACAGGTTCTCCGTAGGACGCAATGGTTTCAAAAAGTTCATGGTTAAAAAATTCGTAGACATCATTGGCCAATGACAAAACACGTGTTTGATAAACTGAGTCCTGGTTTTGTTCGTTTATTGCATCGTGACTGGAATCTTTGTAACTGTCTTTAAGAAGATTATAGATGATTGTGTTTAAAGAATCTGCAGTGGCATCAACGGCAAACATTTTTGAAAATGCCATCAGATCATCATGTTTTAAAATTTCTCGTGAAAAGTGATTGGCCAGGGTACGGTTAATGTTCGGAGCCATTTTGGCTGCAGGCAGTTTAGCTTTGTTACACCATTTGCTTATGTAAGAGACATCATACCCAACTTCTTCAGCAACTGTTGAGAGTTTCGAACCAGAGAAATTAATCAGTTTTTTTAATAATGTTCCGTATATACTCATAGATTTTCACCTTCTTGTAATTAAATTTATAACTTTTTTTATAATTTCCATAAATATAGAATAGATGGTTGTTATGTAATTGTCAAGAAAAAATTGATTCAAGTTGAATTCAAAGTGATTAATTTGAGTGAAAATTGAATAAAACAATGTCAGGTGGATTTTATTGTAATATTCATGAGAAATATATATAATAAAAACATCGGATATGAAATGAAATTATAAAATTTATACAAGGAAAAATTTTAGGAGGTTATCATGGGTAAAGTTAAAGTATTAACAGCTAGAGAAGCCGTAGATATGATTAAGGACGGCGCTACAGTTACAATGAGTGGTTTCGTTGCAAACGGTTATGCAGAAGCATTACATATTGCAGCAGAAGAAAGATTCTTAGAAACAGGTCATCCACAGAATCTGACATTGTTCTATGTAGCAGGTACAGGTAACAAGGACGGCAGTTTTGCAGAACACTATGCACATGAAGGAATGATCAAACGAGTTATTGGTGGTCATTACAATTTTGTACCAAAAATCTGCCAGATGCTTTATGATAATAAAATTGAAGGTTACAACATTCCTCAGGGAGCTATCGCACAGATGCTTCGTGATAATGCAGCTAAGAAAATCGGTACATTTACAAGTGTAGGTATCGGTACATTTGCAGATCCACGTAACGGTGGAGGACGTTTAAGTGAAAAAACAACAGAAGATATCGTAGAACTTATGGAAATTCACGGTGAAGAACAGCTCTTCTACCCACGTATTCCAATCGATGTTGCCCTTATCCGTGGTACATATGCAGATGAATTAGGTAACGTAACAATGGAAAAAGAAATGGCTCCACTCGATTGTACAGCACAGGCTATGGCTGTTCATAACAATGGCGGTATTGTTATCGTTCAGGTTGAAAGAGTTGTTAAAGCTGGTCAGCTTGATTCTAAACTTGTTAAGATCCCTGGCATCTATGTTGACGCTGTTGTTGAATGTCCTGCAGATGATCCATCTCAGGCTCAGAGCCGTGGATGTGAATATGATCCAGCTTACGCTGGCAATGTTCAGGTTCCAGTATCCAGTCTTGAACCAAAGAAACTTGATGCTAAAAAGATCATTGGCCGTCGTGCAGCTATGGAATTAAGAAAGAATGTAGTTGTTAACCTTGGTGTTGGTGTTCCTGAATGGGTATCTTCCGTAGCAGCTGAAGAAGGTGTTGCAGATGAAATGACACTTACAGTTGAATGTGGTCCTATCGGTGGTGTACCTGGCGGCGGACTTCGTTTTGGTGGTACAGTAAATGCTCAGGCATATGTTGATGAAGCATATCAGTTTGACTTCTACGATGGTGGCGGTCTTGACCTTTGCTACCTTGGTCTTGCAGAAGTGGACCCTTCCGGTAACGTAAACGTTAGCCGTCTTGGAACAAGAATCACAGGATCCGGCGGATTTACAAATATTTCTTCCAATGCTAAGAAAGCAATTTTCTGTGGAACATTTACAAACGGTGTTAAGATTACTACAGGTGATGGTAAATTAACAATCGTTCAGGAAGGTAAACAGCACAAATTTATCAACAAAGTAACAGAAATTACATTCTCTGGTGTAGTTGCTGGTAAAAAAGTTGCTAAAGGCGAAAAAGAAGTTCTCTATGTTACAGAACGTGCTGTATTCGCATTAAAAGAAGATGGGCTCCACTTAATCGAAATCGCTCCTGGTGTAGATCTTGACAAAGATGTTCTTGGACAGATGGATTTCGCTCCAATCGTTGATCGTGATGAAAACGGTAACGTTAAACTCATGGATGAAAGAATTTTCGTTGATGCAGTTATGGGCATGGAAATCGAATAATCGTTGATTATAAACTTACATAAAATTTTAAATCCGGGCGGGAACGCCCGGAATATTCTAAGGTGAACTTATAAACGCGTTTTTTTTATATACAAAGAAAGGGAGTTTTAACTATGGCAAACTTATTTGCAGAAACAGGTATTGGTAAACACATTATCAGAACACATCACTGGGGTATTGTATTACCTAACAAAGAAAAAGCAGATGCATTCATGAATCTTTTTGGTCTTCAGGAAGATTACAGAGGTCATGTAGTTCCTTATGATTCTGACCTTATTTTCACAAAACGTGGTGATGGTGCAGACTCTATGGAATTCATCCTTCCATTATCTGGTGTTTTAACACAGTTCAACAAAGGTAAAGGCGGTATTGCTCATGTTGCATTCTTAGTAGATGACATTCGTGCTACATCTCAGGAACTTATCGATATGGGTATGGAAATGTTAGAAAAAGAACCTGTTGAAGGTACAGAAGACATTATCGTTAACTTTATCCGTCCAAAATATACACAGGGTATCCTTGTTGAATTAATTGAACAGGTATCTCCTATCAACTATGAAGCAACATTTACAAGCCGTAGAGAAGCACTTGGCATTGAAATCTAAGTTGCATTGGGAGGATATATCGTGTATACATTAGGGATCGATATTGGGTCATCATCCAGTAAAGCAGTCATCTTAAAAGATGGTGCAGAACTTGTATCATCAGCGGTTGTGCAGGTTGGTACAGGTACATCTGGTCCAGGTCGAGTGATGGAAGCAGTTTTCGAAAACCTTGACATTAAGCCAGAAGACATCAATTATACAGTTGCAACTGGTTATGGACGTTTCTCTGTAGATAATGCAAATAAGCAGATCAGTGAAATCACATGCCATGCAAAAGGTATTTTCTATTTGGTTCCAACTGCCAGAACAATCATTGACATTGGTGGACAGGACGCAAAAGCAATTGCAATCAATGAAAAAGGAAATATCACTCAGTTCTATATGAATGATAAATGTGCAGCAGGTACAGGACGTTTCTTAGACGTTATGTCCCGCGTGCTTGAAATCCCATTGGAAAAGATGGGAGAAGCTCACTTCCAGGCGAAAGAATGGGCATCTGTCAGCAGTACATGTACTGTTTTTGCAGAATCTGAAGTAATTTCTCAGTTGTCCAAAGGTTTGACAAGAGAAAGTATTGTAGCAGGTGTTCATAAATCTGTAGCTACAAAAGCATGTTCCCTTGTACGTCGTTGTGGAAGTATTATGAATGATGTGGTTATGTGTGGCGGTGTTGCTCAGAACCCAGGCGCAGTCGATGCGATTGAAAAAGAATTGGGTCAGAAGATCACAGTTGCTCCAAATCCACAGATTACAGGTGCACTTGGTGCCGCATTATTAGCTTATGAAGAGCTGATTAAATAATAAGCGGCCAAATATAAAGAAAGAAGGTATAATTATGGAGATTAATATCAATGAAGCAAGCTCAAAAGAGTGTTTGGCATATTTTCAGGCAAAACTCGATGAAGAAGCATGGGAAGCAAAAAAAGCTGGTAAATTAGTTTGCTGGTCCGCATCTGTAGCTCCTCCAGAAATGTGTGTAGCAATGGATATCGCTATGATTTATCCAGAAACACATGCAGCTGGTGCAGGTGCTCGTAAAGCATCCCAGGATTTATTAGACGTAGCTCATAGCAAAGGTTACAACATTGATATCTGTTCTTATGCACGTACAAACCTTGGTTACATGGAACTCTTAAAACAGGAAGCTATGACAGGCGAAAAACCTGAAAGATTAGCTACATCCAAAGCAGCTTACGTTCCACTTCCTGACCTTGTTATCACATGTAACAATATCTGTAACACATTATTAAAATGGTACGAAAACCTTGCAAAAGAATTGAACATTCCTTGCATCATCATCGACGTTCCATTTAACCACACAATGCCAGTTCCACGTCACAACAAAGCATACATCGCTGATCAGATCAGAGCTGCTATCAAACAGTTAGAAGATATCACAGGTCGTGCATTTGATTATGACAAATTCCTTAAAGTTCAGGAACAGGTACAGAGATCCGTTTACTGGTGGAACAAAGTAGCTACATATGCTCACAGAAAACCATCACCACTTAACGGTTTCGATTTATTCAACTACATGGCATTAATCGTATGTGCTAGAGCAAGAGATTATGCTGAAATTACATTCCACAAATTTGCTGACGAATTAGAAGCAAAAGATGCAGCTGGACAGTACGCATTTGGTGCAGCTGAAAACGAAAAATCTCGTGTTACATGGGAAGGTATCGCTGTTTGGACATACCTTGGCGCTACATTCAAAGGTCTTAAGAATGTTGGTTCCGTTATGACAGGTTCCGCATATCCAGGACTTTGGAGCCTTGTTTACACACCAGGCGATCTTGAATCCATGGGTGAAGCTTATACAAACGTATACATCAACACATGTGGTTCCAACCGTTATGAAGAATTCTACAAAGTTGTTAGCAAAGCTAAATCTGATGGTATGGTTCTTCACCTTAACCGTAGCTGTAAATTAATGGGTCTCCTTAATAACGAAGGTGCTGAATATGTTAACTCCAAGATGGGTATCCCATTCGTAAGCTTTGATGGTGACCAGACTGACCCTAACGTATTCTCTCAGGCTCAGTACGAAACACGTGTTCAGGCTTTAGCAGAAATGATGGAAGCTAACAAATAATTAAGGAGGGAATGTAAAATGAGAACAGTTGATGAAATTATTGCTGAATTGAAAGCTATTGCTGATGATCCTAAAAAAGCAATGGAAGATTATAAAAAAGAAACTGGTAAAGGTGCTGTAGGTATTATGCCTGTATACTGCCCAGAAGAACTTGTACATGCAGCTGGATACCTTCCAATGGGTATGTGGGGAACACAGAAAAAATCCATCTCCAAAGCTCGTACATATTTACCACCATTCGCATGTTCCATCATGCAGTCTGTAATGGAATTACAGCTTGAAGGCGCTTATGATGATCTTGAAGCAGTTATCTTCTCCGTACCATGTGATACTCTTAAATGTATGAGCCAGAAATGGCATGGAAAAGCTCCAGTGATTACATTTACACATCCACAGAACCGTAAAGTTGCTAAAGAAGCTGCAAATGTATTCGCTCGTGAAGAATTCAAAATCGTTAAAGAAAAACTTGAAGACGTTCTTGAAACAAAGATTACAACAAAAGCTCTTAAAAACAGTATCGCTGTTTACAATGCAAACCGTGCAGCTTGCCGTGCATTCTGTGATGTAGCTGCTGAATATGCTGCAGTAATCAAACCATCCGATCGTCATGCAGTTCTTAAAGCTCGTTGGTTCATGGAAAAATCCAAACATACAGCTTTAGTTAACGAACTTATCGAAGCTATCAAAGCTAATCCAGCTCCAGAATACACAGGTAAAAAAGTTGTTGTATCTGGTATCTTAGTTGAACCATACGATGTTCTTGACATCTTTGCAGAAAACGGTTTAGCAATCGTTGCTGATGACCTTGCTCAGGAATCCAGAAACTTCCGTCAGGATGTACCAGCTGATGAAGATCCAATCATGGCTCTTGCAAAAGCTTGGAACGAATTTGATGGTTGTTCCTTAGCAACAGATGCTGACAAACCAAAAGGACAGATGCTTATCGATGCAGTTAAAAAATATGATGCTGATGCAGTTATCGTATGCATGATGAAATTCTGTGACCCTGAAGAATTTGATTACCCAATCCTTATTCAGGAATTCGAAGCAGCTGGCGTTCGTAACCTTCAGATCGAAATCGATCAGGAATCTACAGCATTCGAACAGGTTAAGACAAGACTTCAGACATTCGCTGAAATTCTTTAATTTCAAACATATTATAAAATTAGGCAATTGGGGATTTAATCCCCAATTGCTATATAACTAAATAATTGAGGGGAGAAAATTACAATATGTACGCAATTATCGCTTTTATTCCAATTATCGTTACAATTATTGTAATGGCAGGCTTTAACTGGCCAGCTAAAATCGCACTTCCTTTAGCTTGGTTAATTACAGCTATCGTTTGTTTTGCAGCTTGGAAGATGTCACTCATCACTATTGCTGCTCAGACAATTGCAGGTTTCTTATCTGCTATTGATACAATCGTAATTATCTTTGGTGCGATTCTTATCATGAACACATTAAAACAGTCCGGCGGTATGGCTGCCATCAACAAAATGTTCACAACAGTTTCTGATGACCCACGTATCCAGTGTATCATCATCGGTTTCATGTTTGGTGCATTCATCGAAGGTGCTGCAGGTTTCGGTACTCCAGCAGCTCTCGCAGCTCCATTATTAATCGGTTTAGGATTCCCTCCACTTTGCGCAGCAATGTGTGGTCTTATCCTTAACTCTACACCAGTTCCTTACGGTGCTGTAGGTACACCTACAAACACAGCATTCAACATGGTTAGTTCCGAATTAGCAGGTATCGGCGTAGCTGATGCAGAAGCATGGAAATTAGGCTTAACAAAATGGGTAGCTATTCCATCTGCTATCATCTGTCCAATCATCATCTTCATCACAGTATTCTTAATGATTAAGATGTATGGTAAAGACAAATCTACAAAATACGCAATCGAAATTATTCCATACATTTTAATGTCTGCAGTAGCATTCTGTGTACCTTACTTAATCTGTGCTGCTTTATTAGGACCAGAATTCCCATCCCTTATCGGTGCGCTTATCGCTCTCGTAGTTTGTGTAGTAACAGCTAAGAAGGGTATCCTTGTTCCAAAGACAAGATTCGAATTCCCAGATCACACTGAATGGAAAGAAGAATGGAAAGCAACAACAGCAGGTGAAGAATCTGACCTCGTTGATAACGGTATGTCTCCAGTAACAGCTTGGATCCCATACGGTATCATCGCAGCTATCCTTGTAATCACACGTATTCCACAGATCGGTATCAAAGGAATCCTTAACGTAACAACAGCTCCATGGGCATTCTCCATTCCAGAAATCTTCGGCATCGAAGTAGGTTTCGCTTGGAAATGGGCTTGGAACCCAGGTGTACTTCCATTCATCCTTGTAGCATTCTTAATCATCCCAATCCACAAGATGAAAGGTGATGCAGTTAAAGCTGCTTGGAAAACAACAATCAGCATGGTAACAGGTGCAGCTATCGCATTATTCTTCGGTATTGCAATGGTACAGCTCTTCAAGATGTCTGGTGCACAGTTCAACAACTCCGGTATGGATTCCATGCTTATCGTTATGGCTAACGGTTTAGCTGACCTTTTCGGTACAGCATACATCGTAGTAGCTCCAATCATCGGTGTAATCGGTGCGTTCATCTCCGGTTCCGCTACAGTATCCTGTACATTATTCTCCACATTACAGTTCGCTGCAGCAACAAGATTAGGCCTTGCTCCAATGCTTATCCTTGCTATGCAGGTATTAGGTGGCGCTATGGGTAACATGGTATGTGTAAACAACATCGTATCCGCTTGTGCTACATGTGGTACAGTAGGCCGTGAAGGTAGCTTAATGAGATCTAACGTAGTTCCATGTTTAATCTACGCTACTCTTACAGTACTTATCCTTGGTAGTTTAATTCTTATTGGTTACAACCCAATCGCTTAATTAAACACAACCAAATTAAGATATTTTAAAATGGTTTTAATCCTGTCGGGCTTGATCCCTTCCCGACAGGTTAAATACAGTATGACTCCAAAGATAGACAGGCAAAGTCATGTACACAAACTTAGAAACTACTTTGCTGTATATAAAAATAGTCGCAACCCTAAAGACTTTGTCTGTTTATCCGTGAGCTTGCCACTTGCGAGGAGTTTATAATCATTCATGATACTAGAATATCCTAAAAAAACGGAATCCCTTCGGGGATTTCGTTTTTTTTGTGGCTAAATTATGATATGATAAATATATTTATCCGCAGAAATAAGAGAGAATATGTGGTTATCTAAAATAAAAA
>JAFOYH010000130.1 GCA_017391465.1 Lachnospiraceae bacterium
GTTCTTGAAAAGAAATTCAGAGCAGCAATTGATACACTGAATGAGATGGACTTTGTTCAGGAAGTTTCTTCCATCATTCGTGCCTATGCATAATATTAAGGACGTCTGGCGGCGTCCTTTTTTCAAGTTATAAAAAACTTTCTGTCATGCATAGTTCTTTTATATATAGTATTGGGATATGAGGTAGTTTTATGAAGATTATTATTGTCGGGTGTGGAAAAGTTGGATATACTCTTGTAGAACAGCTTAGTGAAGAAGGGCATGAAATCACGGTCATTGATTCGAATGCTGAACGTGTGCAGGCAGCGGTGGATGCACTGGATGTTATTGGTTACATTGGTAATGGAAACAGTTATAAGATGCAGAAAGAAGCCGGTGTTGAAGAAGCAGAGTTACTTATTGCCGTAACCAGTCAGGATGAGGTGAATCTGTTATCTTGCCTGATTGCAAAAAAAGCCGGTAATTGTAAAACTATTGCCCGCGTACGTAATCCGGAATATATGGAGGAAATCAGTTTTATTCGAGAGGAATTGGGCTTGTCTTTATCAATTAATCCGGAACTTGCTACGGCACGCGATATTGATCGTCTGATTCAGGTACCATCTGCGTTGGAAGTCGATACGTTTGCTAAAGGTCGAGCCTATATGTTTCGTTTGGAAGTGCCAAAAGGTTCGCCATGGCATAAGATGAGAGTCATGGATATTGCTATAAAATATGGAAATCATTTTCTGATCTGTGTTTTGGACCGTGATGGGGAAGTTGTGATTCCAAGTGGTCTTACGACGATTATGGAAGGAGATAAGATATCCATGATCGCACCAACGGAAACCATGAATGCGTTGTTTAATGCCATTGGCATTAAAGCACGTCCAATTCGCAATGTTATGATTGCCGGTGGAAGTACCATTGCTTATTATCTGGCTCAAAAATTGTTAAAAGCAAAGGCAAATATCACGATTATTGATAATAACTATAAGAAATGTCAGGAACTCAGTGAAAAACTGGATGGTGCAATGATTATATATGGTGATGCATCAGACAGCAAGGTCCTTTTAGAAGAAGGCATTGAACATATGGATGCCTTTGTTGCATTAACCAATCTTGACGAAGAGAATATTATGTTGTCTTTATATGCTAATCAAGTATCGAAAGCCAAATTAATTACAAAAGTGAATAAGATTGGTTTTGAAGGCATTGTGCGCAGCATTCCAATTGGAAGTATTATTAGTCCAAAATATCTCACGGCAGAACATATCATTCAGTACGTTCGAGACTTGGAAAATCATAAAAACAATGTCCATGGAGATGGTGTAGATATGGTATACCGTCTGGCAGATAATAAAGCAGAAGCTTTGGAATTCTCTGTGGATGAGTCGTCTGAAGTCACTGGTACAGCAATCATGAATCTTTCATTGAAGAAGAATTTATTAATTTGCAGTATTTTTAGAGAAAATCATGTGTTGATTCCTTCAGGTCAGGATAAGATTCTTCCAGGCGATAAAGTGGTTGTCGTTACAAAGGAAAGACGTTTGAATCGATTGAAAGATATTTTAGATACATCTAAGAGATAAGTTTGAATTGTAAAACATTAAAATAAACGGAGCGAATCAGGTTATGAATTATGGGAGTATACGATATATTATCGGGTGGATTTTGAGAATCGAAGGGATTTTAATGATGTTGCCCATTCTGACAGCATTGATTTATGGAGAGGCATCCGGATGGGCTTTCGTGATTACAGCATTTATCTGTCTGGTGCTTGGAACGATTTTTTCTGCCCGAAAACCGAAGAGGACAAATTACTATGCTAAAGAAGGATATATATCTGTAGCTCTGGGCTGGATTGTTTTAAGTATTATGGGATGTCTGCCTTTTGTCATTAGTGGCGAAATTCCACATTTTGTGGATGCTGTATTTGAAATGGTTTCCGGATTTACAACTACAGGAGCCAGTATATTAAACGATGTGGAAGCATTGTCAAGGTGCATGCTCATTTGGAGAAGTTTCAGCCACTGGGTTGGCGGCATGGGTGTACTTGTGTTTATTCTGGCTGTCTTGCCGTTGGCTGGAGGCGAGCATAATCTTCAACTGATGAAAGCGGAATCTCCGGGACCTTCCGTTTCAAAGTTAGTTCCAAAGCTCAGAGAAACAGCGATTATGTTATATAAGATATATCTGGGAATGACGGTAGCGCTGATGATTTTTTATCTGCTTGGCGGTATGCCGGTTTTTGATACGTTATGTATGGCGTTTGGAACTGCAGGAACCGGTGGGTTTGGAATCTGGAATGACAGTATGGGAAGTTACAGCACCTATCTTCAGGCGGTGACGACCATTGGAATGATACTTTTTGGTGTTAATTTTTCATTCTATTTTTTGATTTTATATCGAAAGGTAAAAGATGCTTTTTCCATGGAAGAAGTACGCTGGTATTTTATTATTTATTTTGGTGCTGTCTTTTTAATTACAGCCAATCTTACAGAAAAAACAGGAAATCTTTTGGAACATTTTCATCATGCAGCTTTCCAGGCGGCTTCGATCATGACGACAACCGGGTATTCAACGGTAGACTTTAATCAGTGGATGCCGTTTGCAAAAGGTATTTTGCTGTTGCTCATGTTTATTGGTGCATGTGCCGGAAGTACAGGCGGAGGTATTAAGGTTTCTCGAATTGTCGTGTATTTTAAGGCAGTTAAAAATGAAATAGCTGCTTTAATTCATCCACGAAGTGTGAAGTTAGTAAAATTAGAAGGCAAGGTTGTCGATAGTACTTTTGTAAAATCAATATTTGCATACATATCAGCCTATTTGATTATATTTGTAATTTCTGTTTTAATTGTGAGTTTGGATGGTTTTGATTTTGAAACAAACTTTTCGGCTGTTGCAGCAACCTATAATAATATTGGGCCAGGTCTTTCAGGTGTTGGTCCGATGAGTAATTTTGCGGGGTATTCTCTGTTATCTAAAATTGTTTTGACTTTAGATATGCTCATTGGCCGACTCGAAATTTTCCCGATATTAGTATTGTTTGCCCCATCCACATGGAAAAGATAAAGAAATATTTAAAAGACAAAAAAGCCTTTGAGTGATGTTTAAGACTCAAAGGCTTTTGACGTTTAAGACGAAAAGTTTAACGAATAACGATATAAATAGAATACAGAATATAGGACGCAACACAAA
>JAFOYH010000043.1 GCA_017391465.1 Lachnospiraceae bacterium
ATATGGAATAAGGTAAATTCAGGACATATCTCCGAAAAGAAATAATAAAACTCCTAAAATTGTTAGGAGTTTTATTGTTTTTTGCTACCTTTGCCACAGATAAGTTAAAAAATCGACATGAAACAGAAACTTACAGCAAAGGAAGAAGAACTGATGACATTGTTCTGGGAACATGGTCAGATGTGCATCAGAGACCTTGTGAACTGGATTCCAGAGCCGAAACCGCATTATAATACGGTTGCCACCCTCGTGAAATTCCTTGAAGAAAAAGGGTTCGTAGTAAGGAAACCTGTAGCTAATACTTTTCTTTACTCCCCTGCCTTTTCCGAGAAGGAATATCGCGGAGCAACCATCAGCAATGTAGTCAGACAGTATTACAACAATTCATATGCAAGCGTTGTCTCGCAGTTTGTGGAAGAGGAAAAAATGGATCTCGAAGAACTGAAGGCATTGATTGCAGAGATTGAAAACAGAAGAAAATGACGGAGTTCCTTATATATGTAATCAAGAGCACCGTCTATCTCACAGTGTTCTACGCCTTCTTCATCCTCTTCATGAAGAAGACCACGTTTTTCAGGCTCAATCGAATCATGTTTATGGCGGCATCGGCACTTTGCTTCATCCTGCCGGCAGTTGATGTTTCACCTGCCATCTTTGCCGGGATCGATATGCCTATGAACGCAATCGAGGAGGCGCTGACTCCGGCGTACAAACTCGGTATAGATGAAATAACAGTGAAGGCTGACAGCGGTATGATATGGCTGATTATCATCAGCACCATATATTGTGTCGGATTATTCTCTGTGCTTGGATCTAATATTGCATCGTATATAAGGTTATACAAGCTTCTCCACGAGGGTCAGACTGAAAGGGCTGGTGAGATGAAGGTTTTGACAGTTGATACAGACATGCCGTCATTCAGCTGGGGCAAATATATAGTTATCAGTCGAGCTGATATGGAGACGAATCAGGCTATCCTCACCCATGAGGGAATGCACATAAAGTGCAGACATTCAATAGATTTAATGCTGTATAGCCTTATAAGCACGATACATTGGTTCAACCCTCTGGTGTGGGTTGCCCGAATGGAACTTAAGATGCTGCATGAGTATGAGGCTGACGAGCTTACGCTCAAGACCGGCATCAATCCGGCACAGTACCAGCTGCTCCTTGTCAAGAAGACAGTGGACTCACAACAGTTTCAAATGGCAAATGGATTCTATCATTCAAAACTCAAAAATCGCATTATTATGATTAACAAGAAAAAAACAAACAGATGGATGCGTTTGGCTTATGTAATCTGCATCCCTGCTATTATCGGCGCAATGTGCTGCTGCTCACAGAGAAAAGGCAATAACGCGCAGACTGGAACTCCAGCGGCAACTGAAGCTGCAGCTGAAACCGTAGCCACAGTATCATACAGCGAGATTTTCGAGAAGCCGACCTTCAATGGCGGGGATGCGAACAGCTTTGCTCAGTGGGTATATGGTCAGATCAAATACCCTCAGCAGTGCATTGACGAGCAGATTCAGGGAAGAGTTGTTCTGCAGTTCACAATCAGCACTTCAGGAGAGGTTACAGATGTGACTGTATTGAGGGGTGTATGCCCAGAGCTTGATGAAGAGGCAGTTCGTGCCGTAAAGGAATCACCGATATGGACTCCAGGCAAGACAGAAGATGGTAAGGTTGTGCCTGTTTCATTCGTTTTCCCTATAGTCTTCGCACTTAGATAATCAAGATTAAGGTAACATTTAAGTATTCTGGCCATTCTGATTTTATTCGGAATGGCCAGAATCGTTTGTAATATATCCAGTCCATTTACAGCCTGACATGCTTTACAAAACTGTAAGATTTCTTTACAGCATTAAATTTCTCTACTAAGGCATAATTGAATATGCAAAGAAAAGAATTAAGCATTCTGCAATTAGTATGACGGGAAGTTTAGGAAAATTCAGTTACCGAGCATTTCTCGGTAACAACTTCCACAGGCATAGGTCTGAGCCTCTCACGCCAGATAATGCGTCTGCATAACGGCACTCTCACCCTCACCCGAAGCGACCACTCCGGCACAACCTTCACCCTAACCTTCAGATAAATAAGAATCCCGACCGTGAAAACATAGTCGGGATTCCATATACTTTAAAGTTACGAGAGTCTCATTACTTCTTCAATAGAAAACACTTTACTTAATCTAGCAAAAGTAAAGAATTGTTCATCAAGTATTATCCAGTCCGTACGATCCTTTACTGACAAGAGCTTGATGTCGGGAAAAAATGACAACGGCACAAGAATCTGGCGACCATCCGTCAGATACACCATCATTTTACCTCTATGGGAAACAAAATCAAGTCTCTTGATTCCGGTCTTTATATTTCTATTTTTGCACATAATTTATTTTCCTAAATCCTTAACCTTTGTCTTTTCCCCGCGAAACGTTCTGGAAATCTGCTCATTTATGTCTGTAGGTATGGACACAAGGAGGAACATTTTCAAAAATGCTAATTGTCCCATGAAAAGTCCTCCCAACCGCACAAAGATAATACATTTTCTTGTCGTTTCATCTTCTCTTTTCATTAATGGTTAAACAGTTCAATTAGCG
>JAFOYH010000103.1 GCA_017391465.1 Lachnospiraceae bacterium
AAAGAGGCAGAGGCACCTGTCAGCAAGGTGGCTGAAATCATGGAGATCGCCCCAAAGGCGGTTGCCATGGCAATGGGTATTGCAGTAATGGTTTTGACAATTCTTAATGCATTGGATGTCAAGTCTGGGATGGTTATGCTGGGGATCGGTCTTGCCTGCGTGGGTATTCATCTAATGAATGATAAAAAGTAATCCTATATAGCAGCCATGCATTGAGGATAGTGCATGGTTGTTTTGCGCTTAAAAAATGTTGTCCCTAATGACAATCACTCGTGTCTGGTAGTCCTATTATACAGGACGGGAAGCTGGTGGGTGCGGTGACTCATGTGCTGGTGAATGATCCGACGCGAGGATATGGGATATTCATTGAGAATATGTTAGAATCAGCAGAATAATCTCAAGTAGGTAATGTAATGAATAGATCATTATGTTACCTGCTTTTTAAAAAAGTGATTGAAATTGCAAACAAACAGCAAGAAATATGAAAACAACTCAATGTTTCTTTTCTATAATTTCATGCAGAGAGAAGGGGCGAACGATGGAAAATCATATTATGAATATAGAGACAGTCATTGATTATATGGAATCTCACCTTGATGAAAAACTCGATCTGGAAAAGGTGTCAGAAGCAGTTCATTACTCGAAATACTATCTGCACCGTATGTTTACCAATACTGTAGGAATGACGATTCACGATTATGTTCAGCGACGTCAGTTGACGGAAGCTGCAAGACTGTTGGTATTTTCCTCTAAACCGATTATTGAAGTTGCTTTTATATGCGGTTATGAAAGCCAGCAGTCATTTTCTTCTGCCTTTAAATCCATGTATAAAGTACCACCTGCGCAGTATCGGGACAAAGGAACGTTTTATCCGCTGCAGCTCCGATTTGTGCTGCATAAGAATATTCCATCCAAAGTTTTTACAAAAGAAGATATCTGCATTGCTGAAAGAGGAGATATTCTTGCCTGGATGGATTTGATGCGTTTGGTGATTGATGGATATCCTGTCATGGATGAAACGAATTATTTGAATGAGCTTATAAAAGCTATAAAAGAAAAGAGGGCACTGATCTTAAAAGAAGGTAATATTCTGATCGGAGCTATGATATTTTCCAAGAGCGCCGGAAGTATTGATTTTTTAGGGATTCATCCCCAATATCGGAATCAAGAGTTGCAAAGATTATTTTTAGAAGCACTTATGGAAAATTATTTGCCGGGACAGGAAATCAGTATGACTACTTATCGTAAAGGAGATAAAGCAGATACCGGTCATCGTGGTTTGTTGAAAAAACTTGGTTTTGCAGAGAGGGAATTGCTGATAGAGTTTGGCTATCCAACACAACGATTTGTATTTTGCCCTTCGGAAGAGGAGAAAACAGAATAATGGCACAAGAAATTAGACCTCAGGATACAACAAGAGCATCGGCATACGAATTTTGGATGAAAGCGCCTAACCCGATGGTAACCTTTTTCAAAACTTTGGATGTGACAAATTTAATAAAAATATCGAAAAGGAAGCATATGAAATTTAATATGCTTCTTGATTTTTGCATCGGAAAAGCAGCGGTTTCTATAAAAGAGTTTTATATACTTCCTGTTGGCGAAAAGCTGATGGAGTACGAGCGTATTGCTGTGAATACCATTGTAAAAAACAAGACAGGAGAAGTGAGTTCCTGCGATATTTTATATACAGGTAATTTGGAGAAATTTAATCAGGATTATTTAAAATATACTGTTCAGGTGGCTCAAACTTGCCAGGACAGGGATTTATCTTGTGATTGTATGGTCATCGGAACCTCAGCGATTATCGATATCGAAATAGATGGTGCAGTTGGGATGAACAGTGGGATTTTCAATAATCCATTCATAATCTGGGGAAGGTACAGGAGAAAGGCATTTCGATACGATTTACCTGTATCCTTTCAGTTTCATCATACACAAATGGATGGAGCGCATGCAGGGCGATTTTTGAGAAAATTACAAAATGAGATAAATAGACTCTAAAACTGTTATCCTTAATGCCAGTCCTCGAGTAACATGGAATACAAGTAATTGCTTTGAAGATGGCGATACGTTACAAGTGAATGATTACAGTAAATATAATTGGACCATGTTTAATCCGGAGGCAAAAAGAATTTGTCACGAAGAAATGTTTCCAGAAGATATGAAGAAAGCATTTGTATTGGGAACAATTTCTCTAAATCAATTCGAAAAATCATCTTATGAATTCTAATATGTCTAATTGTTTTTTTATCCTTATATGTTATAATTTAGAACAAATCTTAGTTCGGAAATCTATCGGAATCTATTTTGCCAATACTACCGCTGTATGTGATGTGGACGCTGATCCGAAAGCACGTAATTGCGTGATTCCTTTATTGATGAAGGTTTCTGAAGGTCAGATTATTTCTATGGACGAGAAAAGCTGTAACTGACAGATAGGATTGTTATTTGTTACTGTACAACTCATTAAAAATGAAACTTAAACATGGTAAGCAAAAAAATAATAAGAAATGAAAATTTAGGAGGAAAACGAATGACTCAATATGAACGAATGGTCAAAGGGCTTATTTATGATCCGGCAGATTCTGAGATTATGAAAAAACAAAGTGTATTTCTGGATAAATTGTGGGAATTCAATCAATTAAGACCATCCGATTATGAAAAGAAGCAGAAATATATGCAGGAAGTATTTGGATCTTGCGGTAAAAACTGTTATATTGAACTTCCTTTACGTGCAAACTGGGGTGGGCATCATTTATATATGGGCTCAGATGTTTATGTAAATTACAATCTTACAATTGTTGATGACGGAAATATTTATATTGGAGATAAGGTAATGATTGGACCGAATGTGATTATTGCTACGGCGAATCATCCGATAAATCCAGAGCTTCGTGCGCGTGGGTTGCAATACAATAAAGATGTGCATATTGGACAGAATACATGGATCGGTGCAAACACGGTGATTGTTCCGGGTATACATATTGGAAAAAATACAGTGATTGGCGCAGGAAGTGTTGTTACAAAAGATATTCCAGACAATGTTGTAGCTGTGGGAAATCCCTGCAGAGTTCTCCGACAAGTTTCTGAAAAGGACAGTGAATTTTTTTATAAAAAAGAAAAAATTGATTGGGAAAATCTGTAAACATCAGACGCTTTAATGCCTGGCTAAATAAAGCCATACGCCTTTTTGATTGAAAACAAAAAGTATGAATGTTATACTGTTTTCAATGGCAATGAGGCTCTCATAAGAGTAATATACTCTAAATCGTATGAGATGCTGATGGTTTCTGTAAAATATACGCGTAAACCGTCGGACTTTTCTATGTTTCAGGGTGTATCTTTTGGAGATGTTTGTGTCGATAGATAATTCATATTTCTAAAAAAAGTTTCGCTATATAGGATTTAATGAGTATGAAGAAATTGTTTGAAAAAGATGAGACATGGTTTGCGATTGTTTGGATTATTATTTATGTACTGGGATTTTCAAATGCGGATGCAATATCAGATTCCATAGGCATTCCAAAACTATTAACAGTTCTTGTTGGAATTATTATGATAACCTTTTTGTATGGTTTTATTGTAAAAAACAGTTTAGAAAGATATTTTGGACTTTGTTCGATTCAGGGTAATTATAAAAAATATCTTTATTTTATTCCGCTGATGATTATCTCCAGTGTCAATCTATGGAATGGCGTACAATTTAATGGAGGAACCTTGGATACATTTCTTTTTATAGTCAGCATGTGCTTTGTTGGACTGCTTGAAGAAATCATATTTCGAGGGTTATTATTTAAAGGTATGTGCAAAACGAATGTGTTATCTGCCATTATTGTATCTTCCATTACTTTTGGAATGGGTCATATAGTTAATTTGTTACTAGGTGCACCTGTATTTGAAACAATACTTCAATTAATATATGCATCGGCTATTGGTTTTTGTTACACGGCTGTTTTTTATACAAGCGGAAGTATATTGCCTTGCATTTTATCACACGTTATTGTTAATTCGACAAGTATATTCGCAATAGAACCAACAAATAGTTTTCAGATTTTTATGACGGTCGTACAGACGATTCTTGGTGTAGGATATGGCATATGGTTATTAAAGAGCCAGAGATTAAAATAAGTTATTGGAGAGAAACGAATTATGATAAAAATGATCAAACATGAATTATGAGAATACAAAAACCATTGCCTTTCTGGCATCAGCGGTTGTTAATAATCGTTTAAACTGGATAATCGGCAAATGGTTTAAAAATCATCCGGACGGCAAGCTTGCATATGCAACACGTACGTATGTTTCCACATTTGTGGGACAGTTTTTTGATAATTTTTTGTTTTCAATTATCGTCTTTGTCATTTGCGCGCCAATATTCTGGGATGGTTTTCATTGGACTTTGTTACAGTGTACCATGTATGCATTGACTGGAGCTGTTGCTGAGCTGATTATGGAAGTTCTTTTTCGCCTATTGGTTATCAGATTACAAAAAAATGGCAGGCGGATTCTGTGGGGAAAGAACATCTGGATTTCATAGAAAAGGAGAAGAAAGAATGAAAGTTTTGATTACAGGAACATCACAAGGAATTGGAAAAGCCATTGCGGAATTGTTTTTGAATAAAGGTCACGAAGTCATAGGAATCGATCGACAGGAAAATCGTATTGAACATTCGGCATATACTCATTTTGTATGTGATGTGCGTGATAAAGAATATCTTCCAGATGTTAAGGATGTTGAAATTTTAATTAATAATGCAGGAACTCAAAATGAGGATGATATTGATATTAATCTTAAAGCGTTAATTTGGATTACAGAAAAATATGGAATTCATCAGGGAATCAGATCTATTTTAAATATTGGATCAGCAAGTGCACATACAGGTGCAGAATTCCCGGAATATTGTGCAAGTAAAGGCGGGATTCTGGCTTACACAAAAAATGTTGCTATGCGAATTGCACCCTATGGGGCAACATGTAACAGTTTAGATCCAGGGGGAGTTTTAACACCTTTAAACGAATGTGTTATGAATGACCAGGTACTCTGGGAAGAAATTATGAATGAAACACCTTTGAAGCGTTGGGCGACTTCGGAAGAAATTGCTGAATGGGCATATTTTCTGACGGTAGTTAATGGATTTTGTACCGGTCAGAACATTCTTGTAGATGGTGGTGAGGCTATAAATTATAATTTCGTGTGGAAATGAATGGAATGATGCATACCGGGATGGCATTCAAAAAGGTTTTTTCTTAAGATTTTCTAAAAAACTTGACATTTTAATTCAGGATGACTATTATAAAAGTGGTAATGTTAGTGTTTGTATATGTCCTTTGCAAGTGTTGTGAAGGGCGTTTTTTATTCGATTAGAAACTTTATAAATTTAAAGCGATAACGAGTAAGAGGTGTATGGCAAATGAGAAAACTTCGGTTAAAAAAACCAGATATTAAAGGTATATTTTATAAAATAAAATCCATTCGATGGTCGGATGTAAAAGTCTTTCGACAGAAACTTCATGAACGTCGTGTTGAACGTATTGAAGCTTATCAGAATAGTGCGTTCGGAAAGACAATGGCACAGGTTAGCGCACAGATGAATCGCTATTCTTTAATTCTGCATGCCCTATGGGCGATAGTTATTAATTTGACAATTGAGGCCATGTCCAGGCATTCCTTAGGCGAAGCATTGCATTATATGGATTTTTCAACAAAGGCATTTATGTACAATGCATTTATGATTTTTATGACATTTTCCATTGTGTATGTTTTAAAACGTCGAATATTTGCACGTATTATAATTAGTTCAGCATGGTTGTTCCTGGGTCTTGTTAACGGTATCATGTTATTTAAGCGTGTAACGCCGTTTAATGCTCAGGATTTAAAGACAATGACAGAAGGATTTTCTTTGTTTACAAATTATTTCACAAAAGGTCAAATGATGATGATGATCTGTGCTGTTCCATTTGTGATCTTGTTTTTTGTAATGTTCTGGAAGTGTTTGGGCAAATATAAAGGAAAAATGAATTATTTATTCGGCGTATTTATTATTGCATTATCTTTTGGAAGTTACACATTCCTGACGGACTATGTCATTGAACATCGTATTGTATCTACATATTTTGCAAATATTGCTTTTGCATATGAGGATTATGGACTTCCATATTGTTTTGCAGCCAGTGTATTTAACGTGGGTATGTCCGAACCGAATGGTTATACTGAAGAAATGGTGAAAAAAATTACAGACCAGGGCAAACTGACAGAAACAGTGGCCGATACCGAACTTAGACCAAACGTGATTGTGGTTCAGTTGGAATCCTTTTTTGATACAACAGAATTTTTGTCTTTACAGACCTCTCAGGATCCGTTACCTTATATTCGCCAATTGGCTGAAAATTATTCTTCAGGTTATTGTCAGGTGCCGTCCATTGGTGCAGGTACAGCGAACACAGAGTTTGAAGTCATTACAGGGATGAGTCTTCGATATTTTGGACCGGGTGAATATCCATATAAAACTTATTTGAAAAAACATACATCTGAAAGTGCAGCAACCGCATTTGCAGAGTTGGGATATGGAACCCATGCGATTCACAATCATAGTGGCAATTTTTACAGTCGCGCAAAAGTATTTGACAACATTGGATTTGATACATTTGTTTGTAAAGAATTCATGAACTTTGATACCACACCGAATGGATGGGCAAAGGATGAAGTTCTCATTGAACATATTGAAGACTGTCTGAATAAGACAGAACATCAGGATTTTGTGTTTACCATTACAGTTCAGGGACATGGAAGTTATCCGGAAGAAAAGCTCATTCTTTATCCTCAAATTATTGCCAGTGGATTATCCAGTCAGGCTAAAAATAATCAATGGGAATATTATGTGAATCAGGTATATGAGATGGATGATTTTGTCGAAAATCTTGTAACTATGATGGAAGAACGAGGTGAGCCAACGGTTATTGTGTTCTATGGTGATCATCTGCCAACCATGGGCTTAGAAGAAGAAGATATGAAGAGTGGAAGTTTGTTCAATACAAATTATGTGATTTGGGATAACATCGGACTTGAAAAGATTGATGGAACAATTCCAACGTATCAGTTGATATCCGAAGTTATGAATCGTATTGGATTCCATACAGGAACGATTTTTAATTATCATCAACAGAATAAAGACAGTGAAACATATCTCACAGATTTGGAGCTTTTGCAGTATGATCTTCTTTTTGGTGATCAGTATGCTTATGATGGAGAACCCGTTATTACAGAAGGACACATTGAGCTTGGAGTGCGTGATACAGAAGTTATTTTCATTACGCAAAATGAAGAGGGTCATTATACGCTTTATGGAAAGAATTTTACCAAATGGACGCAGGTCTATATTAATGGAGAAAAGCAATCCCGTAAATTTATTAATGAAAATCGCATTAAACTTAAGAAGAGTGAACTTGAAGAATGGGATGTGGTAACTGTTTGTCAAGTTGGTTCCAGTAATACGATTTTCCGTGAATCTGCGGAGTATGTTTATTATGATGGCAGTCTGAAACTTTATACCGATGAGTTGAAAGCGGAAAAACTTCTCGCAGAACAGACAATGGCAGAAGAAACGGAAAGTCTTGAAACAATGAATGAAACAATGGAGACAGGATTTGAAGTGACGAATGTGACTGCAGAAACTGAGAGTGAGAAAACAGAAAATATGAATTAAATAACAAGAGATACATAGGATATTTCATCGTATGTATCTCTGTTTTTTTATTTTCGATTTCCCAATTGCCAAAAAGCAACAGCACTGGCGGCTGCTACATTAAGAGAGTCTACACCATGAGACATAGGAATAAGAACGGTATAATCGGCATCTTCAATGGTGGAATCGGAAAGACCATCTCCTTCGGTTCCGAGAATAATAGCCAAACGATCTTCTTCCATAAGTCCCGGATGATCAATAGAAACTGAGTCTTCACGTAAAGCCATGGCGGCTGTTTTAAAACCGAGTTTTCTTAAGACTTCAACAGAAGTTGGTGTTTGACCGGAACCTTCGTTCGGCATAAAGGTCCATGGAATCTGAAATACAGTTCCCATACTGACACGGGTAGCACGGCGGTAAAGAGGGTCACTGCAGGCGGGGGTTAAAAGAACCGCATCCATATTTAAAGCAGCCGCAGAACGGAAGATAGCGCCGATATTGGTTGGATTCATAACGTTTTCAAGAACGGCGATTCGGCGCTTTCCAGCACAGATCTCTTCAATACTCGGAAGTTTTTTCCTGCGCATAGCGCATAAAAGTCCGCGAGTTAATTTAAATCCTGTAATCTTTTCAAGTGTTTCAAATTCACCTGAATAAATTGGAATTTCTCCACATCTTTCGATGATCCTTTTTGCCTGGCTTTCGATATGTTTTTTTTCAACCAGAATAGAGAGTGGTTCATAGCCGGCATTTAGGGCACGTTCAATGACATTGGGACTTTCAGCGATAAAGATGCCAAGGTTCGGCTCATAATAATGAAGTAACTGAACTTCAGAGAGTCTGGCATAAATGTCCAGCTCAGGTATATTTAAATCTGTAATTTCAATGATGTTTGCCATGTAAATCTCCAATCTGACACGCAATCACAGAGCACGTCATTCCTAAAAAAATTATATTCATAAATATTATAGATGTTCCGGTAACATGTGTCAAATTGAGCTGAGGTTCGGAATC
The DNA here is from genome assembly GCA_017391465.1 of Lachnospiraceae bacterium. Next base: position 8,700 of record JAFOYH010000103.1, read on the forward strand.
AGGCGCAGTGCTTATGTACTTTTTTTAAAACTTTCGCACGTTTTCTTGTTAAAGTATTAAAAAACTCTGTTAATTTTTCTGTGAGTATGCTATGATAAAAAACACATTTATTAATGTTTTGAATAAAGAAAATAAAATTTAAAAATTTTTAACAAAAAAGTAGTACATAAACACTACTTAGCAGATTAGGAGGACTTATTATGTGCGAATGTAATTGTCAGGGAACAAAAAGCGATTTGAGTTTACTTGATGCAGTTCTCGAAGAATATGGTCATACATCAACGAATTTGATTACGATTCTTCAGAAAGCACAGGATATTTACGGTTATTTGCCAAAAGATGTCATGTATTTTGTGGCAGAAAAACTTGGAATTGCTCCGGCAGATGTTGTTGGTGTTGCGACATTTTATTCCCAGTTCCGTTTAACACCAATCGGAAAATATCTCATTATGTCATGTCAGGGTACAGCCTGTCATGTTAATGGCAGTGAACGTGTTCGAGATGCGATTTCAGAATATTTGGGAATCGGTCATGGTCAGACAACAGAAGATGGTCTTTTTACTCTTGAAAATGTGGCTTGTCTTGGATGTTGTTCTCTTGCTCCGGTTATTATGATTAATGGTGAAGCTTATGGTAATCTTACACCAGATTCTGCTGTTGCCGTCATTAAAGAATTACAGAAAAAGGAGGCGTAAAACATGAGAGTCATTATTGGTGAAGGTTCCTGTGGAATCGCAGCTGGTGCAGGTAAAGTACATGATGCGATCACAGCACTTATGAATGAAAATGAAAACTTTACACTTGGAAGCACTGGATGTATCGGTATGTGTTTCCTTGAACCAATCGTAGATTTATACGATGATGATACATTGGTTCGTCGTCTTGTTCATGTTTCTGCGAATGATGCTCAGGCGATTGTTGAAGCTGCCAGAACAGGTAACATGAATCTTGTTGATGCAATTACAATTTCCGCAGATGATGAAGAGTTCTTAAAACGTCAGACACGTATTGCGCTTCGTCATTGTGGTCTTATTGATCCGGAATCTTTAGAAGATTATAGAAATATAGATGGTTATCAGGCCTTAGAAAAAGTCTTAAAATCCATGACACCGGAAGAGGTTATTGAAGAAATCAAAGTGTCTGGTCTTGCCGGACGTGGCGGTGCCGGTTTCCCAACCTGGTTTAAATGGAATGCAGCACGTCAGAGTGCGGGTAAAGAAAAATATCTCATCTGTAATGCGGATGAAGGGGATCCAGGCGCATTTATGGACCGTGCGGTCATTGAATCAGACCCACACAGCTTAATTGAAGGTATGCTCATTGGTGCTTATGCCATTGGTGCAACAGAGATGGTTGTTTATGTGCGTGCTGAATATCCATTAGCTATCAAACATCTTGAAAAAGCCATGGAAGATGCCCGCAAAGCAAATTTACTTGGTGAAAACATCCTTGGTTCCGGTTTTTCATGCGACATGCGTATTAAAGCTGGTGCAGGTGCTTTTGTATGTGGTGAAGAAACAGCACTTATTGAATCTCTTGAAGGTAAACGTGGTATGCCGCGTCTGAAACCACCTTTCCCAGCACAGAAAGGTTACATGGATGAACCATCCAATATCAATAACGTAGAAACATTTGCAAATGTTGCCTGGATTATTAACAATGGCGGTGAAGCATTTGCAGCTATGGGTACAGCAGACAGCAAGGGTACAAAAGTATTTGCGCTTACAGGAAAGATCAAAAAAGGTGGTCTTGTTGAAATTCCTATGGGTATGACACTCCGTCAGGTTATTTTTGATATCGGCGGTGGCATTCGTGACAATAAGAAATGTAAAGCAGTTCAGATGGGTGGACCATCCGGCGGATGTATTCCGGAAGAACTTTTAGATACCGTCATTGATTATAAAGCTCTTGGCGCGACAGGTGCCATTATGGGTTCCGGTGGTATGGTTGTTATGGATGAGAATACCTGTATGGTCGGTATGGCGAAATTCTTCCTTGATTTTACTGCAGACGAATCTTGTGGAAAATGTGTTCACTGTCGTATCGGTACAAAACGTATGCAGGAAATTCTGACACGTATTGTTAAAGGTGAAGGCAAAGAGGGCGATGTGGAGCTTCTTGAAGAACTTTGCGAAGGTATTAAAGACGGTGCTCTTTGCGGTCTTGGTCAGACAGCTCCGAATCCGGTTCTTACAACGATTCGATATTTCCGCAATGAATATGATGCGCATATCCGTGAAAAGAAATGTCCTGCAAAAGAATGTGTAGAACTTCTTACATACAGCATTAACCCAGAAAAATGTATTGGTTGTACTATGTGTGCAAGAAAATGTCCAGTGAAAGCGATTTCCGGTGAAGTGAAGAAACCTCATGTAATCAATCCGGATGTATGTATCCGTTGTGGACAGTGCTTGAATTCTTGTAAATTTGGTGCAATTAACGTGGAATAAGGAGATTGTTAAGATGGAACAGATTAAAATTACGATAAACGGCCGTGAACTGACAGGCAGTCGTGGCGAAACAATTCTCAATATCGCCACAGCGAATGGAATTGAAATTCCAAACCTTTGTTATAACGGTAATTTAAAAATATATGGAGCATGTGGTCTTTGTCTTGTAGAAGCTGAAGGTATGCCAAAACTTTTACGTGCCTGTGCAACCGTTGCAAATGATGGCATGGTTGTGTCTACAAACACAGATCGAGTAAAACGTGCAAGAAAAATCGCTATGGAACTTTTAATGAGTGATCATGAAGGCGATTGTAAAGGTCCTTGTCATTTGAATTGTCCTGCGCGTACAGATATTCAGGGCTATTTAAAACAGATTGCTATGGGCAATGACAGAGAAGCTGTAAGAATCATTAAAGAAAAGATTCCAATTCCAGCATCCATTGGTCGTGTGTGCCCACATCCATGTGAATCCAACTGCCGAAGAAGACTCGTGGAAGAACCATTATCGATTGCATTTTTAAAAGCATTTGCAGCAGATCAGGATATGGCTTCTGAAAATCCATTTACACCTGTGTGTGAACCGGATACAGGAAAGAAAGTAGCTATCATCGGTGGTGGTCCTGCTGGTCTTTCCGCAGCATACTATTTACGTCTTGCAGGTCATGCAGTGACTATTTACGATGCAATGCCTGAAATGGGTGGTATGCTCCGTTACGGTATTCCTGAATATCGTCTTCCAAAGGCTGTTCTTCGCAAAGAAGTCGAGTCTATTAAAAAACTTGGTGTTGAGATGAAAAACAATGTCAAAGTTGGTCAGGATATTACATTTGAGGATATTAAGGCAAATGCAGACGCAGTGCTTGTTGCTATTGGTGCATGGAAAGGCAGCAGCATCCGTTGTAAAGGCGAAGAACTTGATGGCGTATTAAGCGGTATTGATTTCTTGCGTGAAGTCAATATGGGTGCACGTCCGGACCTTGGTAAAAATGTGGCTGTTGTCGGTGGTGGTAACACAGCCATGGATGCTTGCCGTACAGCTGTAAGATGCGGTGCAGAAAATGTCTATGTTGTTTATCGTCGTACACGTGCAGAAGCACCTGCAGAAGATATTGAAATCGAAGAAGCTATTGAAGAAGGTGTACAGTTCTTATTCCTTACAAATCCGGATGAGATTATTGGGGATGAAAATGGAAAAGTGAAACAAATTAAACTTCAGGTGATGGAACTTGGTGAACCGGATGCTTCCGGACGTCGCAGTCCTGTTCCTGTAGAAGGCGTATTTAAAATGCTTGATGTGGATACCGTGATCTCAGCTATTGGTCAGAAATGTCACGCTGAAAGTCTCAGTGTTGTTGGTATGACAAAAGGTGGCACCATTGAAGCCAATGTTTCCACAATGGCAACATCTGTCGAGGGTGTATTTGCAGCAGGTGACGCAACAAACAAAGGTGCGTCTATTGCGATTGATGCCATTGCTGAAGGCAACAGAGCAGCAAAAGCTATCGAAGCATATCTTCTTGGCATGCCTATGGATGCTCATGAACCATACTATTCTGAACGTAAATTAACAGAAGCTGATTTTGCAGATCATGAAAAAATGGCTCGTGCGATTATGTCTGTGAAAGATCCAGAATATAGAAAAGGCAATTTCGAAGCTGTTATTAATGGGTTCACAGAAGAACAGGCCAGAAATGAAGCGAAACGTTGTCTTGAATGTGGATGCCACGATTATGAGGACTGTAAGTTGATTCGCTATGCAAACTTTGATGTCATTCATCCGGAAAGACTTGAAGGTAAGAAACATGAATGTTTCACAGAAACAAAACTTGTTTCTATTGAAAGAGATCAGGGAAAATGTGTGCTTTGTAACCTTTGTGTCCGTACATGTCGTGAAGAAGCTGGAAAAGGCATCTTAGGACTTGTAGGCCGTGGTTTTGCAACGGTTATTAAACCGGAATTCAATAATCCTGAAACAGTGACATTCTGTAAAGATTGTCATAAATGTGCAGATCTTTGTCCAACAGGTGCATTGAAAATTCTTAATTAAAATTTTTAGATGAATAAAAAATAAGATAAAGCTGTGCTTTAAATCATAAACGTTCATAGATTATGGTTTAAAGCACACTTTTTTTGACAAGATTTAACAGCATCTGCTATAATTGCATCAGCCTGGATATCAGGTGGGATACTAATTATATTTATTACAGTAGATTTAAGGGAGATCAGATATGATACAGGTAGAAAAACTATCCTTTAGTTTTCCTGCAAAGGAATTATATAAAAAGGTGTCTTTTGTTTTGGATGATGGACAGCACTGTGCATTTATCGGGAGTAATGGTACAGGCAAAACAACATTAGTGGATATGATTATGCATCCGGAGAAGTATCTTTATGATGGAAAGATTATTCGAGATGCACAGGACCGTATTGGATATGTACGACAGTTTTCTAAAGAAGAAAAAGCTCAGGAAAAAACAGTTTTTGAATTTTTGAGTGAGAAATTCGTGGAAAACCAGAAGAAGACGGAAGATATATGTGCACGCATGGCTGTTGAAGAGGATTTAGAAACATTGTTAGAGACGTATCAGAAGCTGATGGATGAGTTTCAGTCTATGGATGGCGATAACTACGAAAGCAATATTCATAAACAATTAAAACTTATTCATCTTCAGGAACATGTGGATACACCACTTTCTAATTTAAGCAGCGGTGAATATAAACTTCTTCAGATAATGAGAGAGATGCTCTTACAGCCAAATCTGTTAATTATGGATGAACCAGATGCTTTTTTGGATTTTGATAATCTAAAAGGTCTTTCAGATCTGATCAATGCCCATAAGGGAACACTTCTTGTTGTCACTCATAACCGTTATCTTTTGAATACGTGTTTTGATAAGATACTTCATCTTGAAAATGCAGATATACAGGAGTTTGATGGCAATTATATCGAATATAATAACTCGATTTTAGAGAAAAAAGTTGAATTACAGGAGAAAGCGGCAGAAGACCAGGCGGAAATTGAGCGAACAGAGCAGATGGTCAAAAAGATGACAGATAAGGCGACAAAGATTGACATTGCATCTTTTGGGCGTGCATTAAAGGCGAAGAAAACGCAGCTTGCAAGAGCTGTAGCCAGACAAATCAAAGAACCTTTTGTAGAAATTCGTCAGCCAAAGATTCATCTTCCGATTGTTGAACAGACCGATGATGCAATTATTCTTAAAATTGACGGTTATCAGGTGGCTTTTAATGAGACACTTTTAGATGATGTAAGCTTTGAACTTCATGCCGGTGAAAAAATTGCTGTCGTGGGTGCTAATGGAACCGGTAAAACAACGCTTCTTAGAGATATTGTGAAACGTGCAAATTCTGCAATTCATATTGGAAATCATGTAGAAATTGGTTTTTTATCCCAGAATCAGGGAGAAGTGTTCAATGAATCAAATACAGTCTGCGATGAATTTTTAAATCTTGGATTTGATAATAAAAAACAGGTGGCTGATTATCTCAAAGACTACTGTCTCGAGTCCGATACCCTGGATCAGAAGATTGATCAGTTATCTGGCGGGGAACAGAATCTGTTACAGGTTGCGAAAATCGCATTATCACATGCAAATTTGCTTCTTTTGGACGAACCATCCAGTCATCTGGATATTTATTCTCAGCTCGCTTTGGAAAAGGCAATTTCTGAATATAAAGGTGCTGTACTTATGGTATCTCATGACTTTTATAATATTGTCAATTGTGTCGATCGTGTTCTTCTTGTTGAAGATAAGTCCATACGACAGGTGCGTATCCGTACATTTAGACAGAAAGTTTATGAGAAGTATTTTCCAAAGAATTATCTTGAAAAAGAACAAAAACGTAAAGAACTGGAAATGAAGATTGCATCGGCATTGAAAAAGCATGATGTTGAACTTGCTAAGAAATTGTGTGAAAATCTCGACAAATAAACGGTTAATATTTTGATGGGGTTTTGGAAACTACTTGACACGATTTACCGGTGGTTTTAATATGGTTTTATAAATAAATAATTGTGAGGTACAGATATATGAGCAAGATTATACTTATGGCTGAAACCGGTTCAGATATTAGCAAAGAACTTGCAGCAGAATATAATATTCACATAGTTCCGATGCATGTAAATTTTGATGATGAAACATTTGATGATGGAACATTCCCGGTCGAAAAGATTCCTGAATTTTATAGACAGACAGGAAGACTTCCAAAGACCAGTGGATCTACACCAGGTGATTTTTACAAAGCTTACGAAGAAGTACATGAAAAATATCCGGATGCACATATTTTATACCTGGCATATTCAGCAATTACAACATGTTCTTATCAGAGCGGTGTGATTGCATCTGAAGATAAAGATTATATTACAATCGTCGATACAAAACAGGTATCTGCAGGGCAGTGTAATGTGGTCATTGAAGTTGCAAAAGCTCTTCGTGCGAATCCCGAGATGACTGTTGAGGAAGCAGTGGAACTCACACATCGTCTGATGGAACGCGCAAAAATGTGTTTTGTACCGGATAATTTAGAGTTCTTACGTGCTGGCGGTCGTGTAAGTAATGCAGCTTATATTGGCAGTAAACTTTTAAATATTCATCCATGCATCGAGATTATTGATGGTAAATTAACAGCAACCAAAAAATATCGTGGAAAAATGCGTAAAATCGTTGAACAGATGGTGAAAGATTATGCAGAAGAATATAATCTGGACCGCGGAAATCTTTGGATTGTTTATGTGACAGGCATTAGTGATGAAATAAAAAATATCGCATATGAAACGGCAAAATCTCTTGGGTTTGAGAATGTTCAGTGGGTGATGTGCGGCGGTGTGATCACAACACATGGCGGCCCGGCAGCTATTGGTATAGCAGGATTTTCAAAAGAATAACAGGTGGTTGGGACAGTTGATGATAAACTGTCCTTGCTTTTTTTATGATATGTTTATAGAATTTTAATTGACTCTGAGTGTACAGAACTTTATCATAAATACGGTATTCTATGAACAGGGAGGAAAAGCATTTTTTGCTTCACATTGGATATGAGAGAATTATTATATTTGATTGTTGAAATTATTGCTGTGATACATAATAAGATTATGAGTTTAAATGATGCATGGGAATATAGTTTTACGGATAAAGAACTGCATTTCCTGATTATAGGAATCATTGGCATGCTTATGGTTTTTATGGTTTATCCTGTATTTAAGTGGCTTGCAAATCATAATGCAATTATGACGATGACATGGATTTATGTCTTTACTTTGGTGATTGTTTTGACATTTGCCATTGAAATTGGACAAAAAGTCAGTCAGACAGGTGTTATGGAGTTTGCAGATATCATGTTTGGCTTGGTTGGCTTTATTGTCATGTTTTCTGTATTTGCTGTAATTCGGCAATTGTTTCATTGGATGTGTAGATTTTTAAGCCAAAAATAAAAATCATTTTATGAAAAATAGAAAAAATAATATTTCCTATATTTTTTTCTTTTTTGTAGAAATAAGATGTGGTACAATATATGTGTTCAAAATTGAATATCAAATTTTTATTTTATAAAGACGGGGGTATCAGACATGGAAAGAAAAGTCGGAACAGTATCCAGAGGCGTTCGTTGTCCTATCATTCGAGAAGGCGACAACCTTGTTGACATCGTAGTAGAAAGCGTATTAGAAGCAGCTGCAAGTGAAGGGTTTGAATTAAGAGACAGAGATGTTATCGGTATTACAGAATCTATCGTAGCTCGTGCCCAGGGTAATTATGTATCTGTTCAGGACATTGCTGCTGATGTAAAAGCAAAATTAGGTGGAGAAACCGTTGGTGTTATTTTCCCAATCCTTTCCCGTAACCGTTTTGCGATCAACTTAAAAGGTATCGCAATGGGATGCAAAAAAGTCGTATTAATGTTAAGCTATCCAAGTGATGAAGTTGGTAATGCATTACTCACATATGATCAGTTAGACGAAGCTGGCATTAACCCATATTCCGATGTTTTATCTTTGGAAAAATATCGCGAATTATTTGGTGAGAATATTCATGAATTCACAGGTGTAGATTATGTTCAGTATTATTCTGACATCATTCGTGAAACAGGTGCTGAAGTAGAAGTTGTCTTTGCTAATCAGGCAAAAACAATTCTTGATTATACGGACTGTATCATTAACTGTGATATTCATACGAGAGCACGTACAAAACGTCTCTTAAAAGCAGCTGGTGCAAAAGTAGTTTGTGGCTTGGATGATATCATGACAGAATCGATCAATGGCAGTGGTTTTAATGCAAAATACGGCCTTTTAGGATCTAATAAAGCAACAGAAAATAAGATTAAATTATTCCCACAGGAATGTAAAGATCTCGTTGTTGAAATCCAGAATGTTCTCTTACAGAAAACAGGCAAACTTATTGAAGTTATGGTTTATGGTGATGGCGCATTCAAAGATCCTCAGGGTAAAATCTGGGAACTTGCTGACCCGGTTGTATCTCCAGCATTTACAGACGGCTTGATTGGTACTCCAAACGAATTAAAACTTAAATATTTAGCAGATAATGATTTTGCAAACTTAAGTGGTGCTGAATTAAAAGAAGCAATCTCCAACAGTATCAAAGCAAAACAGGATAATCTTGTTGGCAATATGGCTTCTCAGGGAACAACACCTAGACAGTTGACAGATTTACTTGGTTCTTTGTGTGACCTTACATCCGGTTCCGGTGATAAAGGCACACCGGTTATCTTGATTCAGGGTTATTTTGATAACTTTACAACAGAATAATTATTTTTGAGAATCATTCGGGGCTCGTTCAGTGATTGAATGGGCCTTTTTAAACAAGAGGAGAAAAGATGATGAATGAAATAATTAAACAATTATATGAGCGCAAATCTATGCGTGTTTTTGAAGATAAAGAAATTAAGGCAGAAGATAAAGCTTTAATCCTTGAATCCGCTGCAATGGCACCAAGTGCAGGGAATCAACAACTGTATACAATATTAGATATTACAGATGAAGCGATTAAAAAACGTCTGGCAGATTCTTGTGATCATCAGCCGTTCATTGCTGCAGGGAAGATGGTTTTGGTTGTTTGTGCGGATTGTCAGAAATGGTATGAAGCTTTTAAGGCCGCTGGATGCGAACCAAGAAAACCAGGCGTAGGCGATTTACTTTTGGCTGTTTCCGATGCGAATATAGCTGCCCAGAACATGGTTGTCGCTGCCCAGAGTCTTGGAATTGGTTCCTGTTATATCGGTGATATTATGGAAAATTGTGAGATTCACAGAGAGATGCTTCAGCTTCCGGAATATGTTTTTCCGGCAGCTATGCTGGTTTTTGGTTATCCAACAAAACAACAGATGGAACGTGAAAAACCGCAGCGTGTTGCCATGAAGCACATTGTTCATGAAAATGGTTACAGACACATGGATGGGCAAGAATTAAAAGAAATGCTGGAGTATAAATCTGGTGTTCAAACATATGAAGCATGGATGAATGCTTTTTGTGAAAGAAAGTTTAATTCAGACTTTTCAAAAGAAATGACACGTTCGGTGGGAGAATATCTTAAGAATTTTGAAGAAATATAATTGAATATAGAAAACGAAAAGGATATGTTCAGATGAGTCATTAAACTCTAAGAACATATCCTTTTTTGAATGATTTAATTTGCATTACTTGCAGCGATTTTAACTCGACTCCAGAGATCGGCAATGACTTTGCGAATCTCTTCGTTATAATTGAAGACTTCATCCTTTTCATTATCCGTTCTTGGAATATAGGCATTGATTCCTTCGTAATCGCCGCCTTCGCCGTACAATTCATTTAATACTTCTTCATTTGCGGAAGTATATCCGACATAGCTGGAGTTATCATAAGCACCTTCATATTCGCAGACATGATTAATAAATGCGTGAGCAAGATCAACATTTTCGGCATTTTTTGGAATGACCATACCATCGGACCAGAGATTTGTACCGGATTCTGGCAGATAGAAGCCCATAGATTCGTTTTCGCTCATAACATAGGTTGCATCACCAGAGTAGATTAAACCGAGAGATTTACGCCCCTGAGCCATGTTGTCGATAATTTCATCAATAACGATTTCAGGCTCCATGGTTTCAACACACTGTACAAGCCATTCATAGGCTGCGTTTAATTCATCAGCATTTTCGGTATTCATGGAATAACCAAGAGCTTTTAAAGCCATCATGAAAGAATCTCTTTCCGAATCATAAAGATAAATATCACCTTTATATTTTTCATCAAGGAAAATATTAAATCCTTCATTTTTGAGATCTTCAAGGTCAACTTTTGTCGTATCATAAACAATACCTACCATTCCCCAGAAATAAGGGATGGAGTATTCATTGTTCGGATCATATGGAAGACCGAGAACATCATCCACAAGATTGTCAAGACCGGTTAATTTGGAGTGATCCAGTTTTTGCAAAAGATCTTCCTGAATTAAACGTTCAATCATGTAATCACTTGGAACAAGAAGATCATAGGATTCACCATTAGCAACTTTAATATACATCTGTTCATTGGAGTCGAAAGTATCCATGATGACTGTAGCACCTGTTTTTTCTTCGAAATCCTTAAGAATGTTTTCTCCGGTATATTCACCCCAGTTATAAATATGAAGTGTCTGTCCTGCATAAGGAAGAGACTCATCATTCATCTTGAATGTGGTAAATCCAAGGAAAATGACAATAATAAAAACAAATGATCCACAAATACCTAGAATGAGTTTGCGTCCGGCCATTTCCTGTTTTTTCTCCTGTTTTGCATAAAGAATAGGAATAAGGTTGATCATCAATAATGCAAATGTAATGATGACAACAACTAAAGTGGAAATGGCATTAATACTTGGATTCACACGTTTGCTCATGGTATAAACCATGATACTCAAGTTCTTTACGCCACCGCCTGTAACGAAATAGGAAATAATGAAATCGTCAACGGACATAGTAAATGCGATAAGTGCACCGGAAATAATACCGGGTGTAATCTGAGGTACAATGACTTTAACTAAGGCCTGCCAAGGTGTACATCCAAGGTCCATAGCTGCATCAGCAAGATTCGGATCCAGAGAACGGATTTTTGGCATAACCGATAAAATAACATAAGGAATACAAAAAGCAATGTGGGCTAAAAGCATGGTCACGTAGCCCTTTTCGACCTGAAATGTAATGAAAAGAAGCATAAAGCCGATTGCTGTTACTATTTCAGGATTCATCATTGGAAGGTTATTCACCTGTTCCATGACATCACGAAGAACCTTTTTTGATTTACTCAAACCAATAGCTGTAATTGTTCCAACAATGGTCGAGATAACAGTAGCAATAAGAGCCACACTGAAAGTAGTATACAATGCAGACATCATATCGCGGGATTCCAGCATGTGTTGATACCAGCGCAGAGAAAAACCTGTAAAGTTTGTTAATGATTTACCTTCGTTAAAGGAAAAGATGATCATATAGATAATTGGAAGGTAGAAGAATAAGATCATCAAAATCATAAGCACAGTTCCAAAAGTACGTTTTTCTTTTTTCATGATCAATCTTCACCTCCGTTGTTTCTTTTTTCAACTTTACGGACGGCAAGCATCATGAGCATCATAATGATCGCCATTATCATAGAGATGGCACTGCCAAAGTTCCATTCCCCAACTGTAATAAACTGGTTTTCAATCATATTTCCGATGAGGAAATACTGTCCGCCGCCAAGAAGCTTCGGAATAAAGAAGGAGCTGACTGCTGGTAAAAATACCAGCGTAATACCGTTGATTACTCCGGGAAGTGAGAGTGGGAAGGTAATTCTCCAGAAAGTCTGGAATTTATTTGCGCCAAGGTCAGCACTCGCTTCCAAAAGTGAATGGTCCATTTTACAGAGAGAGGTATTGATCTGCAAGATCATAAATGGAATAAAGTTGTAGACCATTCCAAGTAAAACGGCACCTTCTGTATAGAGAAGTTCAGTTTCACCAAGGCCAAAGAAACCTAAAATCTGCTGAATAATACCGCCTTTACTCAAAAGCCCGATCCATGCATAGGTACGAACGAGAGCATTGATCCATGTAGGAAGTGTAATACACAATACAAGGATTGCCTGAAGTCGTTCACTGCTATTTGCTATGAAGTGAGCAACCGGATAGCCGAGAAGAAGACAGATGATGGTTGTTTTAAGTGCAATCCATAAGGAACGCCAAAGGATTAATAAGAAATCCGGGTCGGTAAAAAATTTGGCATAGTGTTCTAATGTCAGGGTGAATGAAACGATGCTGTTACCCTGCTGAGTTACAGAGTACATGGCAATAAGTGCCATAGGCAGTACGAGCATCAGAATTGCCCAGACAATATATGGGACTGCTAATTGAGAAAAGCGTTTCATTTAAAATACAACCTTTGACATAACATGGATATCTTCAGGGAAGAATGTCAGTCCGACCACCTGACCTACTTCCGTATAATCGGTTGTATGGATTTTAAATTCGCGTCCGGTTGTAGAGAATGTAACTTTGTAAACGCCTTCTTTAATGTCATCCGGATCAAAATCATAATCTACGCTGATGTCAATGCTTTCATTTTCGTTGCTTAATTTCCAACCCTGAGCATTGGCCCATGTTTTAATATCTGTATCTAAAGCCTGAGATTCTGAAATTTCGTCTACGGATTTGAAGAAGTTAAATGCCATGATTGCTTCATTGGCTTTTTCATTTTTAACGAAAGGCTGATTAACAACATAAATATTACGTGTAATGCTTGTTCCGCTGGATGTGGAGAATGTCACCGGATAGCAGCCAATTTCTGGTTTAAGATCATAGTCAATTTTCGCAATGGAGATATATTCATCATCTTCAGGTGTCCATGCCTGAGCATTGGAAAGTGCAATAATTTCCTTATCATCCAGATCTTTTAAATCTTCAATATCAACGAAGAAATCGTTGGCACTGATTTTTTCTTTTCCGTTTTCGCTTGTTACATCGCGATTACGAATGATGTGCATTTTGGCGGTAACCGTAGTTCCTGGTACGGTTTCGACGATGATTTCGTAATGTACACCTTTAAAGAGAACACTTAAAACCTCGCCTGTCATTTTACCTTGTTCGACTTCCACAATATCAATGTCCTCCGGACGGATAACAACATCGACTTTTTCGTTTGGTTTGTAGCCAAAGTCGACACAATCAAAGGTTATATCATCAAAACGCACTTTATAATCTTCAATCATGGTGGCAGATATAATGTTGCTTTCGCCAATAAAGTTGGCAACATAAGAGTTGGCAGGTTCGTTATAAATTTCTTCAGGTGTACCAACCTGTTGGATTTCGCCGCCTTTCATGACAACAATTTTATCAGACATGGTCAGTGCTTCTTCCTGATCATGGGTTACGAAAATGAAGGTAATACCAACTTCCTGCTGGATACGTTTTAATTCATATTGCATTTCTTTACGAAGCTTTAAGTCAAGGGCAGCTAATGGCTCATCCAGAAGAAGAACTTTTGGTTCATTGACAAGGGCTCTGGCAATGGCAACACGCTGCTGCTGACCACCGGAGAGCAGGGTTGTATTTTTGTTTTCATATCCCTCCAGGCCGATGAGCTTTAACATTTTCATAACTTTCTGTTCAATAACGTCCGGACTCATTTTTTTGATTTTTAAACCAAACGCAATATTTTCATAGACACTTAAATGCGGAAACAGTGCATATTTCTGGAACACAGTATTTAATTCGCGTTCATAAGGTGGTTTATCACTGATTTCTTGGCCATCAAACATTACACTGCCTTCGTCTGTATTCAAGAAACCTCCAAGAATTCGAAGTAATGTGGTTTTTCCACAACCACTTGGACCAAGTAAGGTTACAAATTCATTTTCATAGATATCCAGATTGATACCTTTTAAAACAACCTGTCCATCAAAACTTTTTACGATATTACGGAATTCAATAATTTTTTTAGCTTCCATATCACCTTCCCCTTTCTAGAACATTGGCGGCGTGGTAATCCATAGAACCACTGCATCGCTGTTACCATGATTATATAAGTAATGACTCGTTCTTCCGTTAATATAAAAGGTTTCTTTGGGCTTTAATTTATAACGTTTGTTTCCTCGCACAAGCGTTATATTTCCTTTTAAGACATAACCAAATTCTTCACCAGCATGGGATTGGAGTTCATGACTCTGCTTATGCGGATGGAGAGTTAATACAATGGGTTCCATTTCATTTTTTTGTGCATTTGGAATCACCCATTCAATGGTGTAATTTTCCTGCGCATCCACGAAAAAATCCTGAGTCGAAAATACAATCTGTTCTTCTTTATCTTCGTGGAAGAATTCAGAAAGATTTGTGCCCAGAGCTTCCAGAATATCCTCTAATGTAGAAATACTTGGACTGGTCAGATTGCGTTCGACTTGTGATAAAAAGCCTTTGGTCAGCTCACAGCGGGAAGCGAGATTTTCAAGAGTAAGGTCGTTTTGGAGTCGGAGCTCTTTGATCTTTTTACCGATATCCATAAAACACCTCCTGTTTTATAATATTAAACTTTTAATTTACTATTTCGAACGCTTTCTATTATACATGTATGTCGAAAGATTGCAATAGGGTTTTAAGTATTTAAACAAAAAATTTAGTATTCGTATACAGGTGAAATGATAGGATATTATAATCAGTCACAAAAAAATAAGGAATAATAGATAAGACTTGTGAAAATATATAATATTGAATTTGTTTTTTAGTAAAAAAGAAGTAAATTTTAGTAGAAAAAACTTGAAAGATGAGAAACATGAGGGTATACTAAAAATATTGTGAATTTAAGGGGGGAGAGTATGGATAAAAAAGAATCTCGAGGTAGTTTTACCGGAACGATTGGATTTGTATTAGCAGCGGCCGGCAGTGCGGTTGGATTGGGGAATATTTGGCGTTTTCCATATCTTGCGGCAAAAGATGGCGGCGGTGTTTTCTTATTATGTTATTTGATTTTGGCGTTGACATTTGGTTTCACTCTTTTGACATCAGAAATTGCTATTGGACGTAAGACAGGACAGAGTCCTTTGACTGCGTATGGCGTACTTCATTCTAAGATGAAATGGGTAGGAGTTCTTGCCTGTGCCATTCCGATGATGATTTTGCCTTATTATAGCGCCATTGGAGGCTGGGTATTAAAGTATCTTGCAACATATGTAACCGGTCAGGGGAAAGCTGCAGTTGCTGATGGATATTTTACATCTTTTATCACATCTCAGTGGAGTCCTATTATCTGGTTTTCGATTTTTCTTGTCCTGACTATGTTAATTGTTTACATGGGTGTTGGTGATGGTATTGAAAAGTTTTCCAAATTTTTAATGCCGATTTTATTGGTATTAATTTTGGGAATTGCATTCTTTTCTTTGACGTTAACACATACAGATGTGAATGGAGTAACACGTACAGGATTTGAAGGATTAAAAGTCTATGTTATTCCAAACTTTAATGGTATGACAGTTAAGAAATTCATTTCTGTACTTATGGATGCTATGGGACAGCTGTTTTATTCGGTAAGTGTGGCCATGGGTATCATGATCACATATGGTTCTTATGTAAAAAAAGAAACAAACCTTGTTAAGTCTGTAAATCAGATTGAAATTTTTGATACAGGCGTTGCATTCCTTGCCGGTATGATGATTGTTCCTGCGGTATATACATTTATGGGAACAGAAGGGATGTCTGCCGGTCCAAGTCTTATGTTTGTATCTTTACCTAAGGTTTTTGATGCAATGGGATCTATTGGCGGCATTATAGGTATTGTATTCTTTGTAACGGTTGCTTTTGCAGCATTAACTTCTTCTGTATCGATTATGGAAGCTATTGTTTCAAGTTTTATGGACAAGTTTCATATAGAGCGTAAAAAAGCAACACTTGTAGTCGCTTTAATTACTGCTATTGTAGGTCTTGTTGTATGTCTTGGTTATAATGTTCTTTATTTTGATCTCACACTTCCAAATGGAACGGTTGGTCAGGTGCTTGATGTGTTAGACTATATTAGTAATTATGTGCTCATGCCAATTGTTGCCATTGCTACATGCATTCTTATTGGATGGATGGTTAAACCAAAGACTGTGATTGATGAAGTAACACTCGGCGGCTGTAAGTTTGGTCGTGAAAAGTTGTATATTGTTATGATCAAATATATTACACCGGTACTTCTTGCATTCTTATTCTTACAATCTGTAGGAATTTTGAAAATATAATTAAATCGATGTGAAAGACGCAGATGTTTTTTCTGTGTCTTTTTTTTCTTTATAATCTGTGGTAAAATAGGCGAAAATATAGTTTAGACAGAAAGAAGTTTGAAAAATGCAAATGGTATTAGTCATTTTAGGGATTATTGCTGGATTGATCTGTGTGCTGCTGATTAAGACAGTTATGATCAAGCCGACATCGGCAAAAACAATAAAAATAGAATTGGATCAGACGGAAAGATCGGATGTCTACGGAGAACGTTTAGCCCGCATGGTTCGTCATGAAACCGTTTCTTACCGAAATCAGCAAAATCGTGCAAAATTTTATGAATTTCATAAATTACTGGAAGAATTATTTCCAAATGTTTATACGACATGTGAAAAACATATATTTAATGGAAGTCTTTTGTTTAAATGGTCTGGAAAAAATCAGAGCGAACCCGTTCTGCTCATGAGTCATCAGGATGTCGTTGAAGCTGCAGGGAAATGGGATCATGAACCATTTGCCGGAGATATCGATGATGAAGGACGTGTTTGGGGACGTGGAACTGTAGATACAAAAGCAAGTCTGTTTTGTATATTCACGGCCGTGGAGGAGTTGATCACTGAAGGATTTGTTCCGGAATGTGATGTGTACATTGCAAGCAGCTGTACTGAAGAATGGGGTGGTGAAGGAGCTCCAACAACGGTTGCATATTTAAAAGATCGTGGTATTCGTTTAAAACTTGTTTTGGATGAAGGCGGTATGGTTGTTCAGAATCCGATGGCTGGAGTTACAGGTACATATGCCATGATGGGGATTGTTGAAAAAGGCTATGGTGACATTCAATTTATTGCGAAAAGTAAAGGCGGTCATGCAAGTGCTCCGGGAAAAAACACGCCGTTGGTACGTTTGGGCAAGTTTATGGCAGCAGTAGATAAAAAATCACCCTTTAAGTTGGAAATGTCCCCTGTTGTTGAGGAACTTTTGAAACGCATGGCACCAAATTGTGACTTTGGAATGCGTTTGCTTTTTTCAAATGTGAATATATTTAAACCGTTATTATTAAAAATAATGCCTGCAGTTAGCCCGGTGGCTGGTGCAATGCTTCATACGACATTGGCATTTACCATGGCAAAGGGATCGAATGGCGCAAATGTTTTACCTCAGGAGGCCAGTGTCATCGGAAACATGCGTTTTATTCAGCATCAGCCAAATGAAGAAAGTATTGAACTTGTACGAAAGATTGCTGCAAAGTATGATATAGAAACGAAAGTGATTTTTCAGGAACCGCCACATCCTGCGGTAGATTTTAAAGGAAAATCGTTCCGATTGGTTGAATCGGTTATCCATGAAATTTTTCCGGGGGTTGATCCATGTCCGTATGTGATGACAGGAGGAACAGATGCAAAGTATTACAGTGAAGTTTGTGACAGCTGCATTCGTTTTGCACCGCTGGTTATTGCACCAGAACAACAGGCCAGTGTGCATGGATTAAATGAAAATATTTTTAAAGGGGCATTGCCAAAAGGCGTTGATTTTTATAAAATGGTTATCAAAAGAAGTTAGACGGCTCTATCTTATTGAGACGATAAGTCAAAAAGTATTTAAGTATGAGATAAGGGCATGATATAGAATAATTTCTAAGACTAGGAGGAATTACAATGAGCATTAAAGTAGGAATTATGGGATACGGCAATTTAGGTCGTGGAATTGAATGTGCGATTAAACAGAATGCAGATATGGAGCTTGCAGCTGTTTTTACACGTCGTGCACCTGAAACAGTAAAGATTTTGACAGAAGGTGTAAGTGTTTATCATGTCGATGATATTTTGAATTTGAAAGATAAAATTGATGTGCTTATTCTTTGTGGTGGAAGTGCAACGGATCTTCCTGTTCAGACACCGGAGTATGCAAAGTACTTTACAGTAGTAGACAGCTTTGACACACATGCAAAGATTCCGGAACATTTTGCCAATGTGGATGTGTCGGCAAAAGAAAATGGTAATGTTGCAGTGATTTCCTGCGGTTGGGATCCGGGAATGTTTTCTTTGAATCGTCTCTATGCGAATGCGATTCTTCCAGATGGAAAAGATTATACATTCTGGGGCAAAGGTGTAAGTCAGGGTCATTCGGATGCTATTCGTCGTATTGAAGGTGTATTAGATGCAAAACAGTATACGATTCCAGTGGATGAAGCACTTGCGGCTGTGAGAAGTGGTGCGAATCCGGATTTAACAACACGTCAGAAACATACACGTGAGTGCTTTGTTGTTGCAGCAGAAGATGCGGACAAAGCAAGAATTGAAAGTGAAATCGTAAACATGCCAAACTATTTTGCGGATTATGACACAACAGTTCATTTTATTACAATGGAAGAATTAAAACGTGATCACAGTGGCATTCCTCACGGTGGTTTTGTTATTCGTTCCGGAAAAACCGGATGGAACGGAGAACATACTCATATTATCGAATATAGTTTGAAATTGGATTCTAATCCGGAATTTACATCCAGTGTGATCGTAGCAGCAGCACGTGCGGCTGTACGTATGAAAAAAGAAGGAATGACAGGATGCAAGACCATGTTTGATATTCCACCGGCATATTTAAGCCCACTCTCTGGCGAAGAATTGCGTAAACATTTGTTATAATCGAATTGTATTTTGCTGAAAAGATATAGAAAAAACATTCAGGCAACTCAAATGCATAAATTTGAGTTGCCTGTTTTTGTAATAAGACAGCGTTATTTTCCTAATACGATTTTTCTGAAAACGAGATAGGAATAAACGTATAAAAAGATAATAGAACCAAGTAAAAAAGGAACCAGGACAAATTCGATAAAATGGGAATTATCTATGAGTGCACCTATGACAAATAAGATTCCCATAATACAAAAAAGAATTCCGCCCATTTTGTGAGTTTTGCGCCATACGTCTTCATTGGCCAGAGTCCATGGTGTTTTTATACCGAAGAAGTAATTGGAACGTACCTGAGGAATACGATTGCCAAAGGCAATAAACATAATACCAATAGCCACTGGAAGCAGCGTATGGATGTTGACATTGTAACCGAGTGCGGCAAGTACACTTAACCAGCTGCATGCGATCAGAAGTAATGTCACACCGATAGTGAACAACAGATAGACATGGATGTGTTTTTTATAGTTTTCTTTTCTTGGATCAATCTCTGGTAAGAAGACCATTAAAAATAAAATGATGATTGGTAAAGCTGCCAGAACAAGATCCATGTATTTTTGTCCCCAGTTGGAAACTTCACCGCCTGTACTCCATTGGATAGGAATGACATCCGGAAGCATTGGATAAACAAAAATATGTCCAATAAAGGATATTATGCACAGAATTAATAATATCCAGGTTGTTTTTGTGAAATGTTTTTTCATAATGAATCCTCCTTGCCTTTTTGCTCTTTCTGTTTGAAATTAAAAAACCAACGGATTAAATCTTGGAATATTGTCATATTTAAACTATAGATAATATTCTGTCCCTGACGTTCATCAAGTACCAGCTCGCTGTTTTTTAGAACACTGAGGTGATGACTGATCGAAGGTTTTGTCATATTAAAATGTTCGGCAATTTCACCGGCGGTCATGTCACGTTCCTGCAATAATTTTAAAATTTGTCGACGTGTCGGATCGGCTAAAGCCTTAAATGCATTATTCACTTAAAAACCTCCTTTCCGGATTTAGATATTTAGATAATTATCTAAATATATGATAGGATGTTTTAAACAAAAAGTCAATGAGAACATAGATGTACCATGATGAATAAATGAAATTGAATACCAGCGTGATTTAAAAAACTTGACAATAAAAATTTCGATGATTATAATGAGAATAACGCGATGATGAGACGAGTAGGATATGAAACATCACAGAGAGGGGCCGTTTGCTGGAAGTGCCCTGTTGGGAAATATCTGAAGACTACCTCGGAGTGGCTCTAATCCAGCCCGGTGATTCCGTTATCATCAAAATGAAGTGGTTTAACGTAAGTTTACTTGCGTAACAAAAAGGGTGGAACCGCGAGAATAACTCGTCCCTTTCTGTCAGTAATGATAGAAAGTGGACGTTTTTTTATGTATCTTTCTATCAAACTGAATTTTTAATACAGAATATGTGAAGGGAGAACAGAAACATGAAAGTAACATTAAAAGATGGATCATTCAAAGAATATGATCATGCAATGTCTGTTATTGACATTGCAAAAGATATTTCTGAGGGTTTAGCAAGAGCAGCATGTGCAGGCGAAGTGAACGGTGAGGTTGTAGATCTTCGTACAGTTGTGGATGCAGATTGTGAACTTGCAATTTTAACATTTGATGACGAAAAAGGTAAAGCAGCTTTACGTCATACAACATCCCACATTTTAGCTCAGGCTGTCAAACGCTTATATCCAGATGCAAAATGTGCGATTGGACCATCCATTGAATCTGGTTTTTATTATGACTTTGATATGCCATCTTTAAACAGAGATGATTTAGATAAGATCGAAGCAGAAATGAAGAAAATTATTAAAGAAAATCCGGCGATTGAAAGATTTGAACTTCCTAGAGCTGAAGCGATTGCTTTAATGAAAGAAAAAGAAGAACCATATAAAGTGGAACTCATCGAAGATTTACCAGAAGACGCAATTATTTCTTTCTATAAACAGGGGGATTTTACAGATCTTTGTGCAGGTCCTCATCTTATGTCTATGAAGAATATCAAAGCTTATAAACTTATTTCTTCTTCCGGTGCTTACTGGAGAGGAAGCGAAAAGAATAAGATGTTAACACGTATTTACGGAACTGCATATACAAAGAAAGCAGATCTTGAAGCACATATGCAGCACCTTGAAGATATTAAGATGCGTGACCATAATAAACTTGGTCGTGAAATGAAACTTTTCACAACAGTTGATGTTATTGGTCAGGGTCTTCCTCTTATCATGCCAAATGGTGTAATCATGATGCAGGAAATGCAGCGTTGGATCGAAGATGAAGAAGCAAAACGCGGTTATGTTCGTACAAAAACACCATTGATGGCTAAGAGCGATCTTTATAAGATTTCCGGTCACTGGGATCATTATAAAGATGGTATGTTTGTTCTTGGTGATGAAGAAGTGGATAAAGAAGTATTTGCACTTCGTCCGATGACATGTCCATTCCAGTATTATGTATATAAAGCTGAACAGCACAGCTACCGTGATCTTCCAATTCGTTATGGTGAAACATCCACATTATTCCGTAATGAAGATTCCGGTGAAATGCACGGTTTAACACGTGTGCGTCAGTTTACAATTTCCGAAGGTCATTTGATCGTAAGACCAGATCAGATGGTTAAAGAGTTTAAGGATTGTATCGCACTTGCTCAGCATTGTTTAAAAGTTCTCGGTGTAGAAGAAGATGTCACTTATCATCTTTCTAAATGGGATCCTGAAAATAGAGAAAAATACATTGGCGAGCCGGAAGTTTGGGAAGAAACAGAAGGTCATATCCGTCAGATGTTAAATGAATTAAATATTCCATTTACAGAAGATGTTGGCGAAGCTGCATTCTATGGACCAAAAGTTGATATTAATGCTAAGAATGTATATGGTAAAGAAGATACAATGATCACAATTCAGTGGGATGCTTTGCTTGCTGAACAGTTTGATATGTATTTCATCGATGAAAATGGCGAAAAGAAACGTCCATACATCATTCATCGTACATCCATGGGATGTTATGAACGTACATTGGCATGGTTAGTGGAAAAATATGCAGGTTTATTCCCAACATGGCTTTGTCCGGAACAGGTACGTGTATTACCAATCTCTGAAAAATATGAAGCATATGCAGAAAGTGTATTAGCAGCACTTAAAGATAATGGTATCCGTGCAACAGCAGATCACCGTGCAGAAAAGATTGGTTATAAGATTCGTGAAGCAAGACTTCAGAAGATTCCATACTTACTTGTTGTAGGTGCAAAAGAAGAAGAAGAAAATCGTGTTTCTGTAAGAAGCCGTTACCTTGGTGATGAAGGACAGAAGGTACTTGATGACTTCATCGATGCCATCTGCAAAGAAATTCGTACAAAAGAAATTCGTAAGATTGAAGTAGAGGCATAAGTATGTTTCAGAAATATCGTAAATTAATTATAGCTTTAATTATTGTCTTCGCAATTCCGGTTTTCATTTTGTTGTGTTGTGACATTACAATAAAAGAAGTAGATGAAAATGCTGAGACGGAAACAGAAACTGTTGTAGAGACTGTAGATCCTCTGGATGCATCGGCGCTTGTAGCCTTTGATACAGGCAAAGGATTAACAATCAAAATGAGTTCAGAAATGGAAGAAGAAAAATCAGGAGATTATTCTGTTTATTATTTTGCAGAGAACTTAATGGTATCTGTAAAAAAAGTGACGTTTGAGGAACTTATTGAAGAAGGTACAGCAGATGAAAAGACAACCATTGAAGAATATATTCAAATGGTGGAAAATGCCAATGAAAATGTATCTTTTACAAAAGATAGTTATGGCAATTTTTCAACGACCTATTCAGCTGCAGATGATAAATATGAAATGATTTATTATGTAACTGTACGGAAGGGTTCAGATGCGTTTTGGCTGATCAATTTTGCAGGTCTTGAAGAAGAAAAAGATATACGTATTCCTCAGTTTGAACTTTGGGGAAGCACAATTGCAGTTCAGTAAAATAAATATTTATATAAATTCATCATCGAAAAATAGTTAAAAATGTGAGAGGAATTTGCTTGACAATGGGTATGTACCTATGTTATTATCTTTAAGGTGTTTAGAACACGATAAGAAAGCAGAGTACTCACTCTCACCTTAGCATTTGGAATGACTCGGGTTTATATTCAGAAAGATTGGCACAATTGTGTCTTAATGAATGGTGAGTAGTATGCTGCTCACCATTTTTTTAATTGATGAATATGGAGGTGTCAGTTATTAGCGAATTAATGATCAACGAGCAGATTCGAGACAGGGAAGTACGTTTGATTAATGCAGACGGCGAACAGTTAGGAGTAATGTCCTCTAAGGAAGCCATGAAATTAGCAAAAGAAGCTAATCTTGACTTGGTTAAAATTGCTCCAAATGCCAAACCACCGGTATGTAAGATTATTGACTACGGTAAATATCGTTATGAGATGGCTCGTAAGGAAAAGGAAGCAAAAAAGAAACAGAAAGTGATTGAAGTGAAAGAGATTCGTTTATCTCCAAACATTGATGTCAATGACTTGAATACGAAGATGAACCACGCACGTAAGTTTTTACAGGGCGGTAACCGCGTAAAAGTTTCTGTACGTTTCCGTGGACGTGAGTTGGCACATACCGCAACGGGTAAAGTGATTCTTGATGGATTTGCAGAAAAGTTATCAGATGTTGCAGTAATTGATAAACCAGCTAAGTTGGAAGGCAAGAGCATGGTTATGTTCTTATCAGAAAAACGCAATTAATCATATGTTAATATTAAGGAGGATACAAACATGCCAAAGATCAAAACAAGCAGAGCAGCAGCAAAGCGTTTCAAAAAAACAGGTACTGGTAAATTAAAAAGAATGAAAGCTTACAAGAGCCATATCTTAACAAAGAAATCCAGAAAAACTAAGAGAAATCTTAGAAAAGCAGTGATGACTGATGCTACAAACGCAAAAGTTATGAAAAAGATTTTACCATACCTTTAATAAGTAGAAACGGAGGAATATAATAATGGCAAGAGTTAAAGGCGGATTAAACGCTAAAAAAAGACATAACAGAACTTTAAAGCTGGCTAAAGGTTATAGAGGTGCCAGATCTAAACAGTATAGAGTTGCAAAACAGTCTGTAATGAGAGCATTAACAAGCTCTTTCGCAGGCAGAAAAGAAAGAAAACGTCAGTTCAGACAGCTTTGGATTGCAAGAATCAACGCTGCTGCAAGAATGAACGGTCTTTCTTACAGCAAATTAATGCACGGTTTAAAAGTTGCTGGTGTTGACGTAAACCGTAAAATGCTTTCCGAAATGGCTATCAGTGATGCAGCTGGTTTCACAGCATTATGTGAAGTTGCTAAAGCTAATTTAGCATAATTCAATTTGAATTATTGTAATGGGTTATTAAAAAGATGTCTTGGGTTTTCAGGGCATCTTTTTTTATCCTCATAAAATCGCTCAGTATTGACAAACGATCATCTGCTGTGCAAAATAGGAGATATCTTAGAAAAAGAGGAATAGATTATGTTTGGAATGGGAACAATCATCAATACGGTGGCTATTGTCATTGGAGGGATTTTGGGCTATTTTTTTGGAGGTTTTTTAAAGGAAAGGCACCAGTCGAGTTTAAATATGGCTTGTGGTGTATGCGTTCTGTTTATTGGTGTTTCCGGGGCATTAGAAGGCATGTTGTCTATTAACGGAGACAGGCTTGTAAGTGGCAATTCCATGTTAGTCATCGTATGTCTTGCTTTAGGAGCATTGATTGGAGAAATCATTAATATCGAAGATCGTTTTGAACGTTTTGGCGAATGGTTGAAGATTAAGACCGGAAATGCAAAAGATAAAAACTTTGTAGATGGATTTGTAACATCTTCCTTGACTGTATGCATTGGCGCTATGGCCATTGTTGGATCTATACAGGATGGCATTCTTGGAGACTATTCGATTTTGGCTTTGAAGGCAGTGCTTGACTTGATCATTATTATGGTTATGACATGTTCTATGGGTAAAGGATGTGTTTTTTCTGCGATTCCAGTAGCAGTTTTTCAAGGAACGATCACATGTCTTGCAAAAATGATTGAACCATTGATGACAGGAGCAGCTTTGGCGAACTTGTCACTTGTGGGATCTATTTTAATTTTTTGTGTTGGTATGAATCTTGTTTGGGGTAAGAAAGTGCGTGTAGCCAATTTGCTTCCGGCCATTATCATTGCGGTGGTTTTAGCATTTATGCCGATTAAATTGTAGGCATTTCAATGAATTGTAGATAATAAATTCAATTGTACAAAAAAAATAAAAAATTATGCTTGACAAATGATATAAAATAGATTAAGATAGTTAAAGTAATAATCCTCGTTAGCTCAGTCGGTAGAGCGCATGACTGTTAATCATGATGTCGCTGGTTCGAGCCCGGCACGGGGAGCGATAAACCCACTGTTTTTGCAGTGGGTTTTTTGTTTAATTTCAAGTTAATATTTGGAAAAAATTTGAGGAAATAAAAGTCCATCGTTGTCAAAATGATTTTACAATGATGGACTGTTTTGTTATAATACAGAATGTGAACAGTGTTCTATAATTATAGATAAAAGGAGGTTGTGCCATGTATCAGGTAACGGTAGAAACATATAACAAAAAAAGTAAAGAGATGATTGATCACATGACAATTGTGATGGATGATTTTGATACTGGCATAAGACGATTAGAGGATTTACTTTATGGTCTTGATGTAGAATATGATGATATCGAAGGGGACGGCGATATGGTCATTGATGATATGTTAATGTGTGCTTCAGAAGAAGAAGAATTTATTGAAGTGCTTGAGGGGAAAAAACATATCTATAAGATTATTGGCAATGAATCATAGCATAATTTAGGACTAAGTTTCAGAATGATTATATGTTAAACAGGGGAGGTAGTACGTTGAAAATTTTAGTATTGGTTAAACAGGTTCCTGATGGAAAAGAGATTGAGATTGATCCGATAACAAACAATCTCATTCGTGAAGGTGCTCCAAGTATGATTAATCCTTTTGATGCGTATACATTGGAGGTTGCGGTCCGCATCAAGGAAGTAAGCAAAGATACCGAGATTACTGTTTTGTCTATGGGTCCTATGCAGGCGAAAGAGGTACTTAGATACTGTCTTTCTGTTGGTGCAGATCACGCATATCTGTGCAGTGATGAAGAAGTATTTAAAGGATCAGATACATTAGCCACAAGTTACATTCTGGCTTCGACGATTCAGATGATCGAGGAAGAACATGGAAGATTTGATCTTATTTTGGCAGGAAAACAGGCTGTTGACTGTGAAACAGGACAGGTGGGGCCAGAAGTGGCAGCTCACCTTGGCATAGCACAGGTAACCTATGCACTTGAAGTAACTAATGGCAGTCAAAGTGTTATTGTGAAAAGAAGCAGTGATTATGGATACGACATGGTATCTGTACAGAAACCTTGTCTTGTTACGGTTGAAAAACCAATATATAATCCACGTTATCCATCGATTAAAAGTAAGATGGAAGCACATAAAAAAGAAATAAAAGTTATTGCATCCAAAGATATTCCTGGACTTGACCTGTCCAGATGTGGTGTTCAAGGTTCTCCTACGAGTGTTGACAAAATGTATGCGCCAGTACGTAATAAGCATTGCGTAAAAATTGAAGAAGAAACGGTGCAGGCATCTGCAGCAAAATTAATAAATTTGCTCATTAATGCAAATAAATTATAATTAAGGAGGCAAGAACATGGATAAGAACGAATATAAAAATTTATGGGTATATATAGAAGTTGAAGAAAATATTGCCAAGCCAGTTGGATTTGAATTGCTTGCCCCTGCAAGAAAAATAGCAGATAAGATGGATCAGAAACTGGTTGCAGTGGTTATTGGCGGTTCTGTTGAGAGCATTGCCAATGAAGCCATTGAATATGGTGCAGATGAGGTATTATTGATTGAAGGTGAAGAATATTACAATTTCTCAACAGATGCTTATGCTTATGCTTTAGAAACACTTGCTCGTAAGTATAAACCATCCATTATTCTTATGGGTGCCACACGTAATGGCCGCGATTTTGGCCCGCGCGTTGCCTGCAATCTGAAAACAGGTTTATCTGCAGACTGTACGATCATGGATTATGACAAAGAAAATGGCAATGTAATATGGACGCGTCCGGCTTATGGTGGAGATCTTATGGCAGCTATTCTTTGTTCAGATCATCGTCCTCAGATGGGAACAGTGCGTCAGGGTATTTTCAGAAAACCCGTCAAAAACCGTGATCGCAGTGGTCAGATTATTCGTGAGGATATTCACATTGCAAAAGAGGATATTCGTCTGAAACTCATTGAAAGGGTTAAAGAAGTTGCAGAGAGAGTTGGGCTTGAAGAGGCAGATGTTATTTTAGCGGCAGGTCGTGGTATTGGAACGGCTGAAAATTATAAGCTGATTGAAGAATATGCTAAAGAATTGAATGCAGTTCCGGCTGCGTCCAGAGCGATTGTTGATGCCGGATGGGTCCCTTATGCTTATCAGGTTGGGCAGACAGGTAAAATTGTTTCTCCAAGAGTTTATATCGCGTGTGGAATTTCCGGGGCAATGAATCATACCATGGGTATGTCTGGTTCGGATTGTATCATAGCAATCAATAAAGATCCAGATGCTCCAATTTTTGATATTGCGGATTATGGTATTGTTGGAGATCTTTTTGAAGTGCTTCCGGAATTTGTAAATACATATAAAAAAGCGAAGTAGAATTTCTGTGAGTTTAAAAAATCAAGAGACAGGATCTTTGTCGGAGAAACTGTCTCTTTTGTATGAAAAATATGAATATTTTATTCAAAAAAATAAATAAAACCACTTGCATTTTATAAAAAGGTATGTTATTATAAACTACGTTGTGAGTGCAACATACGCAGTTGTGGCGGAATTGGCATACGCGCTAGACTAAGGATCTAGTCCGGGTTAACTGGGTACGGGTTCAAGTCCCGTCAACTGCATAGAACCGATAGGTATTTGCCTATCGGTTTTTTGCATTAAAGGATATTTCCGTAATGCAAAAAGAGTTATACGAAGGATTCGCACTCGCTTAAAATATTCAGATAAATTTTTAATGGGTTACAAGAGGTGTTTTATGAGAAAGCATATGAATCCGCGTTTGATGTTAATCACATCGATGACGATTTTTGGAACAATCGGTCTTTTTGTGCGCAATATTCCAGTATCTTCCGGAGAATTGGCTTTGTACCGTGCTATTTTGGCTGCACTTTTGATTGGCGGCTTTTTGATGCTGACAAAACAAAGGATACCGTTTTATCGAATTAAGAAAGAGATTCCATTACTTCTAGTATCGGGCATCGCCATGGGAATTAACTGGATGCTTCTTTTTGAAGCCTATAAATACACAACAGTGTCTGTGGCTACGTTAAGTTATTATTTTGCTCCGGTTATTGTTATTGTTGCATGCCCGATTCTTTTTAAAGAAAAGCTGAGCAATAAACAGATTGTTTGTTTTATCATGTCAACATTGGGACTTGTACTTATTACGGGTATTGGTGATATGGGTGGAAAGAACAATTTGATAGGAATTCTTTTTGGATTGGGTGCTGCTGTCTTTTATGCAACGGTCATTCTTTTAAATAAATTTATTAAAAATGTTGAAGGGATTCATCGAACATTTTTGCAATTTCTTGCGGCTATTATGGTCATGATTCCATATGTGATGATGACAAGTGGTGTGACATTGGAAAGCATGGACAGTATGGGATGGATTTGTCTTCTGATTGTCGGACTTATTCATACAGGCGTAACTTATTGTATGTATTTTTCATCATTAAAAGAGATTCCGGGACAGAAAGCAGCGATTTTGAGTTATATTGATCCATTCGTTGCGGTTGTGATTTCTGTTACAGTTTTGGGTGAAAAGATGACATTTTGTCAGGTTTTTGGCGGTGTTTTAATTCTTGGGTTTACTTTGTGGAATGAAATATCACCTGAAATCACGAATTAAATAAAAAATTAAAAAAAAGCTTGCATTTTGTAAAATGATATGATATTATAAACTACGTTGTGAGAACGACATACGCAGTTGTGGCGGAATTGGCATACGCGCTAGACTAAGGATCTAGTCCGGGTTAACTGGGTACGGGTTCAAGTCCCGTCAACTGCATAGAACCGATAGGTATTTGCCTATCGGTTTTTTTGTTATATGTCAAATTTGATTTAAATAGTTTAATCTTTCTTAATAAATTAAAGCGTTTTTTTATGGATATTCTATAGTTTAAGTTATATAATGAGGTTATTCATAAGAAAAGGGCTCAGACTTTTTTTCTAATTTGGAATAGTGTATAATAAAAACAGATTATGATCAGGAGGACATAGATATGAAAAAAATTAAAAGAACAATTGGGTTATTAACGATAATGTGTTTCATGTCAATTTCTTTCACAGCATGTGGTGGTAATAACGTACCAGAGAATAAGGACACTGTTGTAGAAGAAGAATCCATTCCGGTGAAAGAAACGGAAGCGGAGACAAAGCCATATTTTGAAGAAACAAGAGATGCGGTCGATGTAGAGGTTCCGGATGAAGTGGATGGTTTACGTCCGATTATGTTTGGTCTTTGCAAAGCAATGACAGGCGGTGGAACATATAATCCAGCAGATAACCTTTTCTATTGGGAAGCATTGTATTCTGCGATTAATGGAAATACATGGGTTCATCCGGACATAAGTCTTGCGGATAATGGTGCGGGATATATGGTTCCGAAGGTCGTTATGGAAGCGTATGCAAAGGCGATGTTTGCTGATGCGAGCACACTTCCTGAGATTCCATCCAATATGGGGGGCATCCAGTATGTGGAAGAAGAAGACAGCTATATGCTTTACAGTGCAGGCGGTTATGTTGGAAACATGGAAATAGAGGCTGTTGAATCAAAGGATGATGGTTACAGTGTATCTGTAGCATTTTATGTGAAAAATGGAAATATTGAAAGATATACATTTCAGATGCGTGCCGAAGGGACAGAGCCATTTGCATATGGAATTTACGGCATGACGGAATAAATGATTGGAATGTGAGATTATGATTGCCTGAAATTTGGAGGTATAAAGTATGAAAAAGATACTGCGCACTGCAGTGATTACGATTTTATTTGCGTTTGTTTCGTTTTATTTTACATTGCCGGCATTAAATTTACGATCACCAATGTTTTACAGTTGGCTTCTGGAAGTTGCGGTTGTGTATGTGATTGCGTCTTTGGTTGGCACATTTTCCATGGAAAATTTAAGAAACCGTACCGTTGATTTTAGCTTTTTGAAGAAAAATGCGAAAATCGGTATTTTTGTGGCAGCGGCATGTATTGCAGCTTTGGGGGTAGGGAAAGTCATTTCCCATGAATTTTTTAATGCAAGTAAATATCAGCAGTTGATGTTAGTAGAAAATCGTGAATTTGCAGAAGATATTACACAGATTTCAATGAATGATGTTCCTATTGTAGATAAAGATTCGGCCATTCGTCTTGGAAATCGTAAGATAGGCGAACTTGTTAACCTGATTTCCCAGTTTGAAGTGGATGAATATTCGTATTCGTATACACAGATTAATTATAAGGATGTTCCAACACGAGTTGCGCCTTTGCGTTATGGAGATGTGATCAAGTGGTTTAATAATCAGTCTGAGGGTATTCCGGGATATATTGCGGTCGATATGACCAGTCAGGATGTGGAACTAGTACAATTAGATAACGGGATGAAATATTCTCCGGGCGAATATTTCTTCAGAGATTTGGATCGTCACATTCGTTTTAGTTATCCAACAAAGATTTTCGAAGACTATTCATTTGAAATCGATGATGAAGGACATCCATACTGGATCTGTCCGGTGATTGAATATACGATCGGTTTATTTGGTGGTCGGGATGTGTCCGGTGTTGTTATTGTAGATGCATGTAATGGTGATTCTGTTTATTATGATATAAAAGATGTTCCACAATGGGTAGACATTGCTTATGATGCGGATATTATTGTTGAGCAGATTGATTATTGGGGTAAATATAAAAATGGCTTTATCAATACGATGTTTGGACAGAAAGATGTTTGTGTGACATCCGGCGGATATAATTATCTTGCAATGGATGATGATGTATGGCTTTATACAGGACTGACATCTGTTGGAAATGATGAGTCGAATATTGGGCTTGTTTTGGTGAATATGCGTACAAAAGAGGCCAGATATTATATTGTTTCCGGTGCAACGGAATATTCGGCTATGGAATCTGCTGAAGGTCAGGTGCAGAATCTGGCTTATAAAGCAACTTTCCCTGTGTTGCTGAATATTGGTGGTCAGCCAACTTATCTGGTTTCTTTAAAAGACAATGCGGGGCTTGTTAAGAAGTTTGCTTTTGTTAATGTTGAAAAATACCAGCAGGTTGCCATTGGAGATACATTAGATGAGGCATATTCAGTTTATGTTAAGTTATTATCTTCCAGTCAGATTATTGACACTGAATCTTTAAATGAAATTACAGGTACTGTAAAATATGTTGACACTGCTGTTAAAGAAGGTAATACGTATTTTTATGTACAGTTAACAAATTCAGATAAAGTATTTATTGCATCAATTCAGGTGGATGATCTGCTTGCAATATTAAAACCTGAGGATCTGATAACGATTAGATATGCAAATTCTGAAGAAACATTTGTCATGATGAATCAGATTGAAAAGAAATAGAGGCTGCTATGAAAAAAGGGGATTTTATTCTAATTTGTCTGATGTTGTGTATGGCATGTGTCCTGTTTTGTATGAATTTTTTCGGTGATCATGGGCAAGGTGGAACGGTAACAGTGACAATTGATGGCAAAATTTATGGTACCTATGATATGTCGGTGAATCAGGAGATTATCATTGATGAACCCATAGGATATAATCATTTTGTTATTAAAGATGGTATTGTAACTATGATGGAGGCGGACTGTCCGGATCAGTATTGTGTAAAACATGCATCCATTCACAGAGAAGGAGAAACCATCGTTTGTTTGCCGCATAAAGTGGTTCTTGAGATTACCGAGAGCGATGAACAAAGAGAAGTTGATGCGTAGGGGATAAAGAGATGTCAAAAAAAGTTGCGATGACAGGGATGTTTGTTGCCCTGGCGATGATATTCAGTTATGTTGAAGTGCTTATACCCATTAATCTTGGAATTCCGGGGATGAAACTTGGACTTGCCAATTTGGTTGTGGTTGTTACTTTATACACATTGGGAATACAGACTGCTTTTGCAGTCTCTGCCGTACGTATCCTGCTGGTTGCCATGACTTTTGGAAGTGTGTCAGCTATGCTCTATAGTCTGGCAGGTGGAATTTTGAGTTTTTCAGGAATGACATTGTTAAAGAAAATGCCGTGTTTTTCTGTTGTGGGAGTCAGTGCTGCCGGTGGTGTTTTGCATAATGCAGGTCAGCTTGCAGTGGCTATGGCGGTTGTTGAGAATGTGAATCTGATCGCCTATTTTCCACCATTGACGGTTGCGGGCACGATTACAGGAACATTGATTGGTTTCGTGTCGCTTAAAGTGATTCCAAGAGTGAAACCAATGATGAAATAATGTTTAGAATCATATAAATTTCTGCTTTTCCATAAATGTGGAATGTGATATGATAAAAATTAAGTGTTTTTAAATGAACAAAGAGTGGCTTGTACGCTCATATGAAAATAAACTTAAAACGAGGAGTAGATTAAAGATGGATAAGAAAGTCAGAACACGATTTGCACCAAGTCCAACCGGACGTATGCATGTGGGTAATTTAAGAACAGCATTATATGCTTATTTGATTGCAAAGCATGAAGGTGGAGATTTTCTTTTAAGAATTGAAGATACAGACCAGGAACGTTTTGTAGAAGGCGCTGTTGAGATTATCAATCGCACACTTGAAAAAACAGGTTTAATTCACGATGAAGGTCCGGACAAAGATGGCGGCTGCGGTCCTTATGTTCAGAGCGAACGTCAGGCTGCAGGCATTTATATGGAATATGCTAAGAAATTGGTGGAAAAAGGTGAGGCATATTACTGCTTCTGTGATAAAGAACGTCTTGAAAGCTTAAAACAGGAAGTGGCCGGCAAAGAAATTATGATGTATGATAAACATTGTTTACACCTTTCTAAAGAAGAAGTGGAAGAGAAACTTGCAGCAGGTGTACCATTTGTTATTCGTCAGAATAATCCAACAGAAGGAACAACCACATTCCATGATGATATTTATGGTGACATCAGCGTAGATAATTCCGAATTGGATGACATGGTCCTTATTAAATCTGATGGTTATCCAACGTACAATTTTGCAAACGTCGTTGATGACCATTTAATGGGTATTACACATGTTGTCCGTGGTAATGAATATTTATCGTCTTCTCCAAAATATAATCGTCTTTATGAGGCTTTTGGTTGGGAAGTTCCAGTTTATGTTCACTGTCCTTTGATTACAGATGAAGAACATAAGAAATTAAGTAAACGCAGCGGACATTCTTCGTTTGAAGATTTATTAGATCAGGGATTTGTGAATGAAGCTGTCGTAAACTATGTAGCACTTCTTGGATGGAGTCCGGAAGATAACCGTGAAATTTTCTCCCTTGAAGAATTGGCAGAAGTATTTAATTATCATCATATGAGCAAATCTCCGGCAGTATTTGATATGAATAAGCTGCGCTGGATGAATGGTGAATATATTAAAGCTATGGATTTTGATAGTTTTTATGAAAGAGCCTTACCATTTATGAAAGAAGTGATTCACAAAGATGTAAACTTCAAAAAGATTGCAGAAATGGTGAAAACACGTATTGAAGTGTTCCCGGATATTCCTGCATTGATTGATTTCTTTGAAGCTGTGCCAGAATATGATGTGTCAATGTATACTCATAAGAAGATGAAAACAAATGCAGAGACATCCCTGGCTGTATTAAAAGAAATCCTTCCTGTACTTGAAGCACATGAAGATTACAATAATGATCCGCTTTATGCATGTCTTGTTGATTTTGTAAAAGAAAAAGGATATAAAAACGGTTATGTGATGTGGCCAATCCGTACCGCTGTTTCCGGCAAACAGATGACACCAGCTGGAGCGACAGAAATTATGGAAGTCATTGGTAAGGAAGAATCCATTGCACGTATTAAAGCAGCCATTGACAAACTGGAAGCATGCAAGTAGACAGTGCTCAGAAAAAAGCAATTGAACATCACCGGGGACCGATGCTTGTTTTAGCCGGTCCCGGTTCGGGAAAGACCTTAGTTATTACCCGGAGAACACAGTGGCTTATTGAAAAAGCCGGAGTGGCTCCGGGTAATATTCTTGTGGTGACTTTTACACGGGCAGCGGCGAGTGAAATGCGAGGCCGATTTGACCGGTTGATGGATGGCCGACATCTGCCGGTGAGTTTTGGGACGTTTCACGCTATATTTTTTACAATTTTGAAATATGCGTATCAGTATCGAGTTGAAAACATTTTAACAGAAGATGAAAAGTACGGTATTTTACGGGATATCGTCCATCAGATTGATGTTGAGATGGATGACGAAAAAGATTTTCTGATAAATATTGCCGGAGAAATTAGTCGGGTTAAAGGCGATTTAATGCCTTTGGAACATTTTTATTCTGCCAATTGTTCAAAGGATGTTTTTGATGAAATCTATGAAACTTATAATCGTAAATTGCAGCGTATGCGTCGACTGGATTATGATGACATGCTTGTTCAGACTTGGCAATTGTTTAAAGAGAGACCGGATATTTTGCAGGCTTGGCAGAAAAAATATACGTATATACTGATTGATGAATTTCAGGATATTAATCGTATACAATATGAAATCATTCGTATGCTTGCCAATCCTGAGAATAATCTTTTTGTTGTTGGTGATGATGATCAGTCCATTTATCGATTTCGTGGAGCAAAACCGGAAATATTACTGGGTTTTACACACGATTATCCGGATGCAAAGATGACTATACTCAATCATAATTATCGTTCTACAGGCTCGATTGTCAAACGAGCTGAAGCGTTGATTCGTAACAATGTTCATCGATATACGAAGAATATGACGGCAACGCGTGAGATGGGCAGTGAAGTCCTTGTTAAGGCTTTTATTAAACCTGCAGACCAGTATT
The DNA here is from genome assembly GCA_017391465.1 of Lachnospiraceae bacterium. Next base: position 44,180 of record JAFOYH010000103.1, read on the forward strand.
TGAAGATGATTCGCGAAATTGTGGATATGCATGAACAAAAAGAGATACCATGGGAAGAGATTGCTATTATTTTTCGAACCAATGTACAGATGTCTGGGTTGGTCGAACAGTTGATGGTGTATAATGTTCCATTTGTGATGAAAGATTCTGTACCGAATATTTATCAGCATTGGATTGCAAAAGATATTTTCGCCTATATGAATATTGCATTTGGAGAAAATCGAAGAGAAGATTATCTTCGCATTATTAATCGACCAAATCGTTATATTTCAAGGTCTTATCTGGATGAGGATCCAGTCAATTTAAATCATGTCAAAGATTATTACGAACACAGGGAATGGATGCTGGATCGGATAGAACAGTTAGAGTATGATTTATACATGTTGGCATCTATGGCACCATATCCTGCCATTCAATACATTCGTCAATCCGTCGGATATGAAGAATATTTGAAAGAATATGCGACTTATCGAGGGATTAAGTCAGAAGATTTACTGGAAGTCCTGGATGAGCTGATGGATAAGAGCCATGCGTATAAGACATGGGAGGAATGGTTTAAGGCCATTGATCAGTATTCAGAAACATTAAAAATAAAGTCGCGAAGACGATTTGAAGAATCCGAAGGTATACGTCTTCTGACCATGCACGGAGCAAAAGGTCTGGAATATGATATTGTCTATATTCCAGATGCTAATATGGGGATGACTCCTCATAAAAAAGCATTGACAGACTCTGAAAAAGAAGAAGAACGTCGTATGTTTTATGTGGCCATGACCCGTGCAAAACAGGATTTGAGAGTATATTTTACGCGGGAACGTTATGGGAAAACAGCAGAAATGTCGTCATTTGTTGGAGAATTTCTTGCTTTTTAGAGGATAATCTGATAGAGTGAGAATATCAAATCACTCAGAAGAAAGTTGAGGTATTATTATGGAAACATATTCGATCCCGGAAGGAATGGATACAGTAACATTACCATTGGATGATGGCACAGACCTTGTTTGTGATGTGGTTATGATGTTTACAGTCGATGATCAGGAATATATTGCTTTACTTCCTCCAGATGGTTACGACGAAGAAGGAACTGTTTACTTGTATCGTTATTATGATGCAGAAAAGGAAGAAGATATTGTTGTAGAAAGCATTGATTCTGATGAAGAATGGGAAAAAGTTGCTGATGCGTATGATGAGATTCTTGACAGTGAAGAATTCAAAGCGTATATGGAACTTGATGAATTATTGAACGATTAATTAAAGAAAGATGAGGTAATAAATATGAGTAAATACTATATTCCAGAAGATTTTAACGCATTGGAAGTTCCATTAGATGATGGTACAGAAGTAACATTTGAAGTGATTATGGTGTTTGAAGTTGAAGGTCGTGAATATATCGCTTTAACTCCAGCAGCAGAAGATGGTGAAGAAGGCGATGAAGTAGAAGTTACAATGTTCCGTTATGATTCTGGTAAAGACGAAGATATGTTGGAAGACATTGAAACTGAAGAAGAGTTAGATAAAGTATATGAAGCATTTGATGAAATTTTCGAAAGCGAAGAATTTCAGGCTGCAATTGAAGAATAATCCAAATTTAATCGGATATGAAAGATGAAACAGGCGATAGATTATCAATCTATCGCCTGAATTTTTTTATCCGATTATCCAAGAATATCAATGAAATAGCGTGCGGCTTCGGAAAGCGGTACCTTGTCATTGTATCCAACAACCAACTGTCTTGATGGAAGAATTTCTTTTGTTTTGATGATAAACAGATCCGGATCATTATCTGGCAGACAAAAGTCCGGAATAAATGCAAGACCCAGACCGATACGCGCAAGATCGATTAAGAGGTCATTACTGCTTAACTCTATTTCAGGAACGAGATCCAGATGGTGTTGTTGGAAGAGACCATGTAAAAATTCACTGGTCATACTGATTTTATTCAACATGAGGATAGGATAACCCAGCAATTCTTCCAATTCTAATCGCTTGTTTTTTAAATGAGCAAAAGTATTATTGGCAATAAATACATCATGAAAGTCACGGACTTTATGGACGTTACGAATGGCATTGATGCGTGGGTTTGGTGCATTGGTTACGATGAAATCGACCACTTCGTTTTCCAGAAGATCTACACATTGAGAAGAAGTCGCATTGGTAACTTTGATATGAACATTTGGAAAATGTTCATGAAATTCTTTTAAATAAGGAACAAGAAAGTAGCGACAGATCGTATCGCTTGCCCCGATACGGAGCTGCCCTCCATTCAATGCGTTGGCATCCATAATCTGATTTTCACCACGAATAATCAAGTTAATGGCAGGTTCGATATGTTTAAATAATAATTCACCTTCCGGGGTCAGTTTAACACGTTTTGTACTTCGAACAAAAAGGGTTTGATTCAGCTTCTTTTCGAGAGCTTTGATGGATTGACTGACTGCAGATTGTGAAATAAACAGTTTCTTTGAAGCTTCTGAAAAGCTCAATGTTTTTGCTACATAAAAGAAGACTTTATAAAGTTCATAATTAATATCCATAAGACACCTCAATTATTAATCATCTTAATAAATATAAGAAGAAATATTAATATGAATAAATAATAGCATAGGATAAAGAATTCGTAAATCTAAATTTTTAATCAGGTGAATAAAAAAGTTCCTGTATCTTCTACAGGAACTTTTGAAAATTATAAAATTGAACGAAAATCTGGTACTTGTTTTAATAAAGGCAAGAGAATTGAGGATATGATCAGTCCGGAAATACCTTGAATAATGTTCGCTGGAACACTCGCAAGTGCACCGGCACCGTACATAAAGTATTCAAAAAACAGATATCCAAAAGCAACGGTTAATGTTGAAAAACAACCGGTAATAATGGTTTTGATTAACATTGGTTTGACTTTATTTAAAAGTTTGTGATAGCTGTAATAACAGATGACAGCGATAAGAGATTTAACAAAAAATGTAATTGGAACATAAATCATGTATCCGCCCATAAAATCAGCAAGTGCAGATCCGATGCCTGCTGCAAGTGCTCCATGGACTGGACCTAAAAGAATTCCAGATATAACGACAAGAGCGTCTCCCGGATGGATGTATCCGCCAGTTCCAGGTGTCGGAATATGTAAACTCATGGTTGCTACACAGGTTAATGCTGCAAAAAGTGCAGTAAGAACCATAGATTTTGTTTTTGATACATTTGTTTTCATTAATGTCACTCCTTTTATTGTCGAATGCTTTATTCGTGAAAATATTTAACGACATTATACTCTAAGGATATGAAAAAAAATATAGGCAATTTCGTTAAAAATAATAAAGTTAATGTATTAAAATAAGTCAAAGTAAACAAATTAGTAAAATTAATAAATATAATTAAATATATTAACTTTAATTATGAGTTGTAGAGTGGTATAATATCAATGATATAATTGTGATAAATTTATTAAAATAATTTAATGGAGGTACATGATGACTCAGGTAAAACGTATTTATGTTGAAAAGAAACCAGAATATGCTGTAGCTGCTCAGGATTTGTTGAATGACATTCACAGCTATCTTAATATTCAGTCTGTTACAGGTGTTCGAGTGCTGATTCGTTATGATATTGAAAATATCACAGATACAACTTATGACAGTGCAAAAGTGATTGTATTTTCAGAACCACCGGTAGATATATTATATGAAGAAAATCTTCCAAAAACAGAAGATGAAAAAGTATTCTCCGTTGAATATCTTCCAGGACAGTTTGATCAGAGAGCCGACTCTGCAGAACAGTGTGTAAAACTTTTGAATGAAACGGAAGAACCAATTATTCGTTCTGCAACAACTTACCTTTTAAAAGGTAATGTTACAGAAGAAGAACTTGAACGTATTAAAGCTTTTTGTATTAATCCTGTAGATTCCAGAGAAACAAGCCAGGAAAAACCAGAAACTCTTGTTCAGAATTTTGAAGATCCTGCGGATGTTGCAGTTTTTGATAACTTCAGAGATATGCCGGAAGCTGAATTAAAGGCATTATATGATTCTCTTGGTTTGGCTATGACATTTAATGATTTTAAATTTATCCAGGAGTATTATGTTTCAGATGAAAAACGTAATCCGACAGTAACAGAAATTCGTGTACTCGATACATATTGGTCTGATCATTGTCGTCATACAACATTCCAGACAGAATTAAAAACAATCGAAATCGAAGATGGATATTATCAGAAACCGGTTAAAGATACATACGATATGTACATGGCACATCGTGAAGAAATCTTTAAAGGACGTAAAGATAAATTTGTATGTCTTATGGACGTTGCTTTAATGGCAATGCGTAAACTTAAAAAAGACGGTAAGATGACGGACCAGGAAGAAACTGATGAAATCAATGCATGTAGTATTATTGTTCCTGTTGAAATTGATGGTCAGACAGAAGAATGGTTGATTAACTTCAAGAACGAAACACATAATCATCCAACAGAAATTGAACCATTTGGTGGTGCTGCAACATGTCTTGGTGGTGCAATTCGAGATCCATTGTCCGGTCGTACTTATGTATATCAGGCAATGCGCGTTACAGGTGCTGCAGATCCTCGTACTTCTATTAAAGATACAATGGCAGGAAAACTTCCTCAGAGAAAACTTGTTACAGAAGCAGCTCATGGTTACAGTTCCTATGGCAACCAGATCGGTCTTGCTACAGGTCTTGTTAATGAAATTTATCATCCAAACTATGCGGCAAAACGTATGGAAATTGGTGCAGTTATGGCAGCAGCTCCAAGAAGCAATGTAACACGTGCGACCTCTGATCCAGGTGATGTCATCATCTTACTTGGCGGACGTACAGGCCGTGACGGTTGTGGCGGTGCAACAGGTTCTTCCAAAGCACATACAGAAGAATCTATTGATACATGTGGTGCAGAAGTTCAGAAAGGTAATGCACCTACAGAACGTAAGTTACAGAGACTTTTCCGTAATCCGGAAGTTAGCCGTTTGATTAAGAAATGTAATGACTTTGGTGCGGGTGGCGTTTCCGTAGCTATCGGTGAACTTGCTGTTGGTCTTAAGATTAATCTCGATACAGTACCTAAGAAATACGCAGGTCTCGACGGTACAGAATTAGCTATTTCTGAATCTCAGGAACGTATGGCAGTCGTTATCGATCCAAAAGATGTAGATGCATTTATGGAACATGCAGCTAAAGAAAATCTTGAAGCAACATGTGTTGCCGAAGTTACAGAATCTCCACGTCTTGTTATGCAGTGGAGAGGAAAAACAATCGTTGATATTTCCAGAGCATTTCTTGATACGAATGGTGCTCATCAGGAAAATAACGCTTACGTTACACTTCCAAATCCGGAAGATAATTACTTCAAGAAAGAAAAAGATGTCACAGATATGAAGAAAGCCTGGCTTTCCAATTTATCAGATTTGAATGTATGTTCTCAGAAGGGACTTGTTGAAATGTTCGACAGTTCGATCGGTGCATCTTCCGTATATATGCCTTATGGTGGTAAATATCAGTTGACTCCAGCTCAGTCTATGATCGCTAAGATTCCTGTATTAAAAGGCAAATGTGATACAGTAACCATGATGAGTTATGGTTTTGATCCATACTTATCTACATGGAGTCCGTATCATGGTGCGATTTATGCCGTTGTTCAGTCTGTTGCGAAGATTGTTGCTGCAGGCGGTGATTTGGACAAAATTCACTTTACATTCCAGGAATACTTCCGTCGTATGACAGATGATCCTAAAACATGGGGTGAACCATTATCTGCACTTCTTGGTGCTTATAATGCTCAGATTGGCTTTGGTCTTGCATCGATCGGTGGTAAAGACTCTATGTCTGGTTCTTTCAATGAAATGAATGTACCTCCAACACTTGTGTCCTTTGCAGTAGATGTTGCAAAACAGCAGGATATCGTGTCATCGGAACTTAAAGCAGTAGGCAACAAACTTGTTGTATTCTCTGTGAAGAAAGACGAATATGATCTTCCGGATTATGAACAGATGTTGGATATGTATCGTAACATCACGAAGATGGTGAACGATGGTGTTCTTAAGTCTACATACACTGTTGGTTTTGGTGGTATCGCGGAAGCTGTTTCCAAGATGGCATTTGGTAATAAACTTGGTGTTGCTATGAATGATAATATGGCAGCAGCAGAACTTTTCAAACCATATTATGGAGATATTGTTGCAGAAGTTGCTCCAGAAGATTTGGATAAGGTAACAGCAGCGTATACTGTATGTGGTACGATTACAGAAGCTTCGGAATTCACATATAAAGATATGAAAGTGTCTATGGATGAAGCGTTAGCTGCATGGACACAGACATTGGAAGAAGTATTCCCTACAAAATCCGGTGTTGAAGAAAAGAAAATCGAAACAGGATTATATACAGCAAAAGATATTTATATCTGCAAACATAAAGTGGCTAAACCAAAGGTATTCATTCCGGTATTCCCAGGTACAAACTGTGAATATGATACAATGAAAGCCTTTGAAAAAGCAGGTGCAGATGTTGAAATGCGCGTATTCCGTAACTTGAATGAAGGTATGATCCGTGATTCTGTTGATGAGTACGTTAAGGCTATCAATAATGCTCAGATCCTTATGTTCCCAGGTGGATTTAGTGCCGGTGATGAACCGGATGGTTCCGCAAAATTCATTGCATCTGTATTCCGCAATGAAAAGATCAAAGAAGCTGTTAACCAGCTTTTAAACCAGAGAGATGGTCTTGCTCTTGGTATCTGTAACGGTTTCCAGGCACTTATTAAACTTGGTCTTGTACCTTATGGTGAAATAACACCTCAGAAAGAAGATTCACCAACACTTACAACAAACCATATCGGACGTCATATTTCCAAGATGGTTTATACAAAAGTTGTAACTAATAAATCTCCATGGTTACAGAAAGTTACACCAGGTGATGTTTTTGCAATTCCTGCATCTCACGGTGAAGGACGTTTTGTGGCTAATGAAGAATGGATTAAGAAATTATTCGAAACAGGCTGTGTAGCTACACAGTATGTGGATGTTAATGGCAATCCAACAATGGACGAAGACTTCAATCCAAACGGTTCTTACTTTGCAATTGAAGGTATTACAAGTCCAGATGGCCGTGTTCTTGGTAAGATGGCTCACTCTGAACGTATCGGTGATCATGTTGCTATGAATATTACAGGAAATCAGAATCAGCATCTTTTCGAATCGGGTGTTGAATATTTTAAATAATAATAAATAAACTATATAAGCTCTCCTTTGTCATTTTATGTGGCAAAGGAGAGCTTTTTTGTCACATTATGTCAAATTTGGCAGATGAATTGTGATTGATAAGCATGTATCACTACTGTATAATTGAAATTGTCAGGAAGGTCCTTCTAACCAACCTCTTTCTATCTATATCTTCGAAGATATTCTTTTATTCAATACTTTGTTCAAAGTGATTTTTCATTAAATATGTAAAAATAAATGATCGATCTTATAATTCAATTAAAAATTCAGAGATAAATTCATTGGAGGGAAAATATGAAGAAAAATAAAACAAAAACGATGGGATTAATGGCTTTACTTATTGGAACAATGTCCATTGGAGGTATCATGGCGTATTTCACAGATGGAGATACAGCAACCAATACATTTACGGTTGGTAAAATTTCCATTGATCTTCAGGAACCGGAATGGGTTCCGCCGACTGAAATTGTTCCTCAGCAGGAATTTAAGAAGGATCCTCAGATTAAAAATGATGGGTTAAATGATGCATTTGTTTTCCTGAAAGTCACAGTTCCATATGACAATGTGGTTACAGCAAATGAAGATGGAAGTAAAAACGATGCCAAAGATACAGAACTTTTTACATATGATGTCAAAGAAGGATGGACAGAACTTGTATCAAAACAGGTGAAAGATTCCAATGCAAAAACGATTACCCATTTGTATGCTTATACAGGCGGTCAGCCATCAACGATGGAATCTTTAGCGGTTAATGCAAGCACTCCAAAATTATTTGATTATGTTCGTTTTGCTAACATTGTAGAAGATCAGCAAATTGAGGCTGCCACATTAAATATTGTAGTTGATGCATTTGCCATTCAGACAACAAATTTAAATGATGGAAAAACTACATTCGATGGCGACAACAGTGATGGAACAGTTACGCCGATGGAAGTTTGGAGTATTCTTGAAAAACAGAGTCCTTCTTTAGAGGTGTCTGTGAACGAAGAAATCCATACGGATATTAAAAAATAAAGAAAAAATCGTGGGTGATTTAAATGAAGAAAAAAATACCAGTACTCGTATTGGGGTTGGCAATATTAGGCTGCACACTGTTTTCAATTTCTACAATTACAGCGTATCTGGCAGATGGTGACTCTGCCAGAAATCCAATTGTTGTAGGTGGAAATCATATAAGTATCGAGGAAGACTTTCAGCCAGAAGCGATTAAACCAGGAGGCAAAATTACAAAAAAGGTTCGAATAAAAAATGAGGGTCCGAATCGTTGTTTTATACGTGCACGTGTTGTTTTTTCGGATAGTCAAATCGGACAGTATGCAAATATTGACTGGAATCTTAAAGACTGGGTTTATGATTCTACAGACGAATATTATTACTATACATCAGCGTTAGATCGAGAGGACGTTACTTCCTGGCTGATGACAGCGATTCAATTTAATGAAAATATGCCCGCAGAAGATATAGAAGAAGTGGATGTGATTGTTTATGCAGAAAGTTATCAATCCTTTGGTTTTTTAGATTATAAAGAAGCATGGGCAGATTATCAGTCGAATCTCAAATAAACGGAAGGAGATGTATGTTGTGCGAAAAAGTGTTTGTAATGCATTGATATGTCTTGGTTTGATTTTGGGTGTTGGAGGAACATCTGTTTATGCACATACACAAGTTTCTGTTGAAAATCATTTCTCAACAGGTGTTGTTGATATTGAACTGGAAGAGTATACCCTTCAGCATGGGAAGGAAGTTCCATGGGAAAATAATATAAACTGTGTTTTACCTGGACAGGATATTTATAAAACGCCTCGCATCATCAATGAAGGCAATGATTGTTATGTTAGAGCAAATGTTCGTTTTATGAATGCGTTATTATCAGTGGATTCTATTTATGGAATGCCAGATTCGTGGATTTTGGCACCGGACGGATATTATTATTATACAGATGTCCTATTATCCGGAGAAAGTGTTGATTTGTTCGAAGGGTTCAAGTTGCCGGAAGATTTTGAACAAAATATGGAAGAATCGATGTTTGAACTTCAGATTCAGGTAGATGCTGTCCAAAGTGATCATTTCACTCCGAATTATTCCTTGGATCATCCATGGGGCAATATTGAAATTCAGAACTGTACGAAAGAAGATATGTATGAATTATCCACATTTAAGCAAAAGGATTATTTGACATTTTGCATTACATATGAAGGTAAAAGCAAACGTTTAATAACAAACGAGGAAGACTTTTTTAAAAATTTTCCAGTGTTGCTGCCTGGAGATATCTATGAAGAACAATTGGAATTTTCCAATGATAGTGAGGAACCAGTGAATCTTTATTTTCGAACAAAGGCTTTGGATGGAACAGAACTTTTGGATAAAGTAATGTTAAAAATTAAGAAAAATATTTATGGTGAAGAAGAAGTGATTTATGAGGGACCCATTCGAGCAACAGATCTTGCTGAAAATATCTTGCTGGGAACTGTACAATCAGGGGAATCCGGGTGTATGATTTATGAAATTTATGTTCCAGAATCATTAGATAACGAGTATACACTTATGGAAGATGAAGTAGTTTGGATTTTTTCTACAGAACCGGTTGCAGAAATTGATGCAGTACCAACGGGTGATCATACAATTCACATGAGTTTAATCATGTTATGTTCAGGTTTTATATTGATTATGTTAGCTATGGGTATGCGTCTATATGAGAAAGCGAGGATGAGAAATGGTCAGTAATATAAAAATTAAAAGAATCCTGTTTTGCATCATTGGTTTGATTTTTATGCTAAGTTCAGCTTTTTCATATGTGTATGCATCTGAAACGAAAACGGAAAAAGAAGATATGATTCAAGAGTCAGAGACCATATCTATAGAAAGTGTTTTTATAGAAAGTGTTTTTGAAACATACGAATCTGAGTTGGAAACGGAAACATATGAATCAAATCCTGAGACAGAAGAAGTAGAGACGAAAGACACGGAGGTTTTGGAAACTGTAAATTCTGAAGAGAATGTCGCAGAATCCGAAGCGGATGAACTTAAAGAACTTACAGAGGATGCCATAAAACAGGTTTTAGGATATTATCATTTTATTCTGACTTATGATGATCTAATGCGGTTAGAAAAAGAAGGTTATGATATTTCGAGGTTTAGTGAGGCGACTGTTTTCGAAGAAATGGCTTCTATTCCAATGCTTCGTAGTTTGCCTGTAGAGCATGATGTAACTCATGTGGGTCAGGCGTCAGTTTCGTATTCTAAATTAGATGCAGATAAATTATATTTATTTGGTTCAAACAGTTATTATAAAAATGGAGCTTATACAAGAATTTATGGGACAAAAAAACGTATAACTATAGGATCAAAAGTTTATATCGGTTTTTGTTTTGAACCTTCAGGGACGGATCCAATGGCGGATACTCTATTGGATTGTTACCGTTTAAATAATCGTCCAGATATCGTTAAAGCACTTTACTATGGGTATGGTGGACCAGAATTCGAAACCGGAGGATTTAAAACATTATTAGATAATATTGGTTCGGATAATTCTTATTTTTATAGTGGTGGAAGAGAAAATTGTTACGAAGTATTAACGCATTGTTTGATTGGAAAACTTTATGGTGATTCAGCATGGGCGATGGGGTTATCTCAGGAATCTGCAGATGCTGTTGTGACAATGGAGGATATGTTAAAAAAACTTCCTGGACCAGTAGATCCTGTGATTTCGTTACAGAGACATGATGGAAAGTCCATTCAAAATGAAGAAACGTATATTGAAAATGGATATCAGAGAACAACGACGTTGAAAGTGACTGGAGATTCTAGAAACAATCTTCAACTTAAACTTCCAAAAGGTGTAGAAGCAGTTGATGGTGGCGCGAAAGTTTACTCTGGAACTTTTTCGCTGGCTGGAGGAACATATTTTTATCTGAGAGCAAATATAAATTATAGCGGTGTATATGATTCGGGAAATATAAAGGGAGCTTACAGTACAAGCTATGTTCCTTATATGATCTTTGGAGGTGAAGGAACAAAACAGGATTGCGGTACTTTGTTTTCGGAAAGTTATTCGGCGACCACTTCAATGAGTGTTGTATTTAAAGCTACGACTGGAAACCTTGTATTAACGAAGATTTCTTCGGATTCAAAAATAATCAATGATGAAGTTAATTATAGTCTGAGTGGTGCAAAATATGGGGTATATAGTAATTCATCGTGTACACAATCGGTTGGATTATTAACAACAACTTCCAGTGGATTGACCAATACACTTTCATTAAGTGAAGGAATTTATTATGTTAAAGAAATCGAAGCATCCAAAGGCTATCATTTGGACACAAATGTCTATAAAGTCGTTGTGAATAGCGGAAAAAAAACTGAATTAAAGGTAAAGGAAGATCCTGTTTTAGGTAAGATATGTTTAACTAAGGTTATTCATGCAAATGATATTAATTTTGATAATGGCAATCCTATGTTTATGTTTAAGCTGACATATACGGATTCTCAAAATAATGTTCGTACATGGTATGAAATTGTAGATTTTACAAAATCTTATGTGGATACACATACAGATGAAAGTGGAGATGTCAGTTTAACGGTTGAATTTGACGAATTAATTGCAGGAACATATAAAGCATATGAATTAGAAACCAGCAGATATACTCTTGAATCGATCACTCATTTAAAAAATGGTGTAAAAATGAACGATACAGTGAAATTTACGTTGTCGACATCTGATCAAATGGAAGGAAAGGCAAGGTTTACAAATGATAACTATGAGCAGCAAAATTTCTCGGATTCTGCCAAAGTGATTAATGTATTAAAAAAATAGGAGGAAAGCAGGGGTGTCTTATGAGACAGCCCTGTATGTTTATATAAGGAAAAGAGAATGAGGAATATTTGTATTATTATAAAACGATTACTAACATTTATCATTCATTTAATGTATAGATTGGGTTGGTTTTGTGTTTTTATAATCGTTTGTATTTATTTAGCACGGTTTATGGGCATCCAATCGTATATTGTTCGTTCGGGATCTATGGAACCTGGCATGCCAACGGGGAGTATATGTATGGTTGATACAAAATATGAATTTGAAAAAATCAGAGTCAATGATGTTATTGCTTTTCGAATGGGAAATAATCTGGTGACACATCGAGTGATTCAGATGACAGAAGATGGATTTATTACAAAAGGTGATCATAATGAAGTGGATGATGGACTGACAACAACGGAAGAAAACTATGTTGGAAAGAATATAATGATAATCCCGTGTTTGGGATATATTTTGTCCTGGATTCAGACAATAAAAGGAAAAATCATTATTGTGACAGTTGCTTTATCTATACTTGTAATTCAGATGATAATGAGACAAGTATCGAATGGAGAGACATAGAAACAATGAACAAAACAAAAAGGATGTGTGTTCGATTCTTTTTTAATCGGACATACATCCTTTTCTTTTATTTTTGATCTGGTCTCATGTTCGATTCAGGTTCTGTTAAATAAACGTGAATGGTATCGATTCGGTTTTTGTCCATTTTTTCAATGACAAAACGAATATAATCTTCGGTGATTTCTTCACCTACTGTAGGAATGTGTTCAAGAATATTAATCATATGGCCGGCAATAGAATCATAATCATCGGATTCGATGTGACAGCCAAAGGTTTCGTTGATATCATCAAGACGTGTAGAACCATCTACCAGATATTCGCTTGTATTTACTTTTTTTATTGGATCTTCTTCATCATCATCGTATTCATCACGAATTTCGCCGACAATTTCTTCGAGAAGATCTTCAAGAGTGATTATACCGGCAGTAGCACCGTATTCATCCAAAACAATGGAGATATTAATGGAATTTTCACGCATCTGAATTAATAAATCCGATGTTTTTTGATATTCATAAGTAAAATAAGGTTCACGGAGTAAATCTAAAATATTAAAATTTTCCTTACTTCCTTCGTAATTGAAAAAATCCTTTAAAGTGACAATACCAATGACATTATCTTTGGTGTCTTCGTACACTGGAATTCGGCTGTACATATCCTTCTTAAAAACATGACGCAAGGTATCGTAAGTTATATCGCTTGGAACAGAAACCATATCAATACGTGGAACCATGACATCTTTGGCAAGAGAATCACCAAAATCCACGACATTATTGATCATTTCTTTTTCTTCACTCTCTAAAACCCCTTCTTCGTGACTCACATCAATAATGGTAAGGAGTTCGTTTTCTGTCATGATTCGTTCCTTACCCGTATACTTCATTCCCAGAAGTTTCATCAAGGCAAAGGAAATCTTATTCATGATAAATATGAGCGGAGTGAATAAAACAGTCATCCAATAAATGGGCTTAATATAGATAAAGCATATGCGTTCTGCAGCTTTTGTAGCGATATTTTTGGGAGTAATCTCTCCAAAAATAAGAACAACAAGAGTTAGTATACCAGTTGTAATACCGATCGCAGTCGCTGTTTTTGAAACCATGCCCATATTAGACATAATTCGGGTCACCATCGTTGTTGCTAAAGATGATGCGGTTAAATTGACAATATTATTACCAATTAAAATTGCACCAAGCAATTTTTGAGGTTCTTCAATAATCTGACGAACCAGTGCGGCGTTTGGCCGACCCTCCTCCTCAAATGTTCGAATACGAATTTTGTTTACGGTCGTAAATGCCGTTTCTGCTGATGAGAAGAAAGCGGATAAAAAAATAAGAATAATCAATATAATTAGCTGCACCGTACTCGCGGGATCCAAAATAAAATCATCTCCTGTAAATAAAAATTAATAATGAAAATTATCTCATTATTTGATAAAGATTTTATCTTATATACACATGATTGTCAAGAAATAAGGAGAAAACCGACATTTGTACTTGTCATTGCAAAGAAATCATTGTACAATAATTACTGATTCTGTATTTTGCTTTAAAGGGGTTATTAAGGGAGGCACTATGCGTAAAAAATCACATATTTCACTGGCGAATCATATGTTGGATGAATTCAAAGATGATGCTTTATTAGCACATTCTTTTATGTTCCAGTTTGGCAGCCTTTTACCGGATCTTGTTCCATCTTTTATAACCAAAAAACACAGTATGGATACAACATTTGATATTTTAGAGGAGAAACTTCGTAAAGTAATAGATGCTTATGACGGACAGGAAGGGCTTTCTATGCTTTTGTGTAAAGACCTTGGGGTTGTGACTCATTATATTGCCGATTATTTTACGTTGCCTCATAATCATAAATTTACCGGTAATTTAAAGGATCATGTAACTTACGAAGAGGTACTTAAACATGCCATGCGTCGTTACGTGCGCCAGGCGTATGTAGCTAATCAGCCGTTGATTCGAATGCGAATGTCGTCCGTCGACGATATCTGCACATTTATTAAAAATTGCCATAAAGAATATATTAGAATGACAATGGGTGGTCAGGATATTGACTGTAGACATAGTGTTGAAGTATGCCGTCAGGTTTTAGAAGCAGTATTAGCATTGCTTCATCAGCAGCAGTATGATTGTGTACATGCAGCCTGAATACAGTTTTTATAGAAATAATGCGGAGGCACTTTGACATCCATGTTAAAGTGCTTTTTACAATATTGAGAAGAGGATGATAAGATGGAACCAATGATTAAAATTGAACATCTGGATAAAACATTTATGGGAAAAACCCAGACGGTTTATGCATTAAAAGATATTAATCTGGATATTCAAAAAGGGGACATTTTCGGGATCATTGGTATGAGTGGTGCCGGAAAAAGTACATTAATTCGTTGTATGAATTTCTTGGAACGTCCAACAAATGGGACGGTTAAGATTGATGGTCAGGATCTTGCAGCAATGACTGACAGGGAATTACGTAAAACAAGACAGGAAGTTGCGATGATCTTCCAGCATTTTAATTTACTGCAGCAGCGTAATGTCCGTGGGAATATTGCATTTTCAATGGAAATTGCGGGGATGAAGAAGGCAGATATAGAAAAACGTATTGATGAACTTTTAGAGATTGTTGATCTGAAAGACCGTGCGTTGATGTATCCGGCACAGCTTTCAGGTGGACAGAAGCAGCGCGTAGCCATTGCGCGTGCTCTTGCTACAAATCCGAAGATTATTCTTTGTGACGAAGCGACAAGTGCATTGGATCCTGCAACGACACAATCGATTCTTGCACTTTTAAAAGATATCAATCAACGCTATGGAATTACGATTGTTATTATTACACACGAAATGAGTGTTGTCGAAAGTATTTGTTCGCATGTTGCTATTATTGACGGTGGTCAGCTTGCAGAAGTGGGAACGGTTGAAAAAGTATTTACACAGCCGGAATCCAGAGTAGCAAAGAAGATTATTTATCAGAAGTCTGCGGAATCGGATGGCGTTCTTGGAAAACGTTGTATTCGTATCGTATTTGATGGAAAATCTTCCTATGAACCGGTTATTTCTAATTTAATTATGGAATGCAAGATTGCTGTGAATATTATGTTTGCCGATACAAAAGATATTGATGGTAAAGCCTATGGACATATGATTTTACAGCTCCCGGAAGATAAGATTCAGGGTGATAAGGCAATTTATTATCTTCGTTCAAAAAATCTTGTTGTAGAGGAGTTGGATAATTATGTTGTTTAGTGCAGATATTTGGGCAATGATTGGGGAAGGTATTCTGGATACCTTATATATGGTTTTATTTTCAACCGCTTTTGCATATATATTTGGTTTGCCAATTGCGATTGCATTGGTTATAACCCGTAAAGATGGTTTACGTCCGTTGTCGATGGTCAATATGATCATTGACACGGTTGTAAATATATTGCGTTCCGTGCCATTCTTGATTCTTATGATTCTGGTAACACCGCTGATGCGTCTGATTGCCGGAAAAGGTTATGGACCAACAGCAACAATTGTCGCGTTAGTTGTTGCTGCAGCACCTTATGTTGCCCGTATGATTGAGTCCTCTCTTTTGGAGGTGGATCCAGGGGTGATTGAAGCAGCACTTAGTATGGGCGCTTCAACAAAAACTATTATTTTTAAGGTTCTCCTTCCAGAAGCAAAGACTTCACTTATTGTGGGCTGTACAATTTCTATCGGAACTATTCTTGGATATTCCGCTATGGCAGGTGCACTTGGAGCCGGAGGTCTTGGAGATATCGCCATTCGTTATGGATATAATCGTTACGAATTCGATATTTTGATTGTGACGGTAATATTACTTGTCATTCTCGTACAGATTTTCCAAATGATCGGTATGGCCATTTCCAAGAAGACAGACAAGAGAATTCGGGAGTAGTAAAAAAGAAAGGAAGTATAAGACATGAAAAAAGGATTAGCATTATTATTAGCAGCTGTATTGTGTGTAGCAGCATTTACTGGATGTGGTAATTCCAATGCAGAAACTAAAGCAGCAGATGAAACTGTAAAATTAACAGTCGCAGCATCTCCAACTCCACATGCAGAAATCTTAAACGAAGCTAAAGCATTATTAGCAGACAAAGGCATCGAACTTGAAGTAATCGAATTTACAGATTATGTTCAGCCAAACCTTGTTGTAGATGAAGGGGATATTGATGCAAACTATTTCCAGCATACACCATATTTGGACAGCTTCAATGAAGAACAGGGTACAGCACTTGTTTCTGCAGGTTCTATTCATTATGAACCATTGGGAATTTATCCTGGCAAATCCAATGATTTAGCGAATATCCCTGAAGGTGCAACAATTGTTGTTCCTAATGATACAACAAACGAAGCAAGAGCTTTAATGCTTCTTGAAGTTAATGGTATCATTACATTAAAAGAAGGTGCTGGATTAAAAGCAACAAAGATGGATATTGTTGAAAATCCATATAATGTTGAAATTGTAGAAATGGAAGCAGCACAGGTTGCAAAACAGGCACCAGACGTAGATTTTGTTGTTGTTAACGGTAACTATGCACTTTTAGCAGAGTTTTCAATCGAAGATGCATTGGCAATTGAAGAAGCCGATTCCGAAGCAGCAAAAACATATGCAAATATTATCGCTGTTCGTGAAGGTGATGAAACAAGAGCTGACATTCAGACATTAATCGAAGTGCTTAAGAGCGATGAAATCAAATCCTACATTGAAGCTACATATGCAGGAGCTGTATTACCAACAGAATAATTTTGGCAGATATACGGCGGTCGGAAATATTTTCGACCGCTATTTTGCCTATAAATAATAAGGAGAGAAAGTACATGGAGAATCTCTTGGGCAGTTTAAAAAGAGAGAATAAAGAACGTGAAAAGCGTTTGATCATCGCAGACCGAAAACTTATTTCTGATATGGTTGCGTATATTAAAACACGTAAAATCTGTGAATATGATGTGGAACTTATTCGTAAAAAGATTATTCGCAATGCACTTAGAATGTATGGGAATAAAAAAAGAAGTTTTCAGGATACAGTAGGCGATGATTTTCGTGATTATTGTGATCAGCTATGTGTTGGTATGCGTCCTGCAGCAACGAAAGAAATTGTGTTATCTAAAGGGATTACGTTAGTTTTAGCCATAGCTTTAATGTATGCGGCACGTTTGATTGATGTATTTATTACTGGAGGCAATTTTTTTAAATCGCCTGTAGATATTAATTTTGGATTTATTACGGTAACAATTACTTTGATTGTGGGAATTGGTTTTACATATATGTATGTGGCAAAACTTGTCAGTCAAACCGGACAGCAGATGACGCACAAGCAATCTTTTGGAATGATTGGAATTCTTGCTGTAATTATGCTTGTTTCTGCGGCTTGTGCCATTTATTTGAGTCATATCCATTTGTTTTATGTGGAATGGTGGCTGCCAGTTTTAATTTTAGCTGTTGTTTATAGCATTATGAGATATTTATATATTCAATATGAAAATAAGTTGGCAAAATCTGCTTGATTATCAATGGAACATGTGTTATACTGTGGAAAATTAGCGAGCTAAAGTGAAGAAGCGTAAAAGAAAGAGGGATAAAAGATGGACTTAACATATACAAGCACACGCGGGCAGGGTGGAACAGTAACCGCATCTCAGGCGATTTTAAAAGGGCTTGCAGATGATGGTGGTTTATATGTGCCTACATCCCTTCCAAAGTTGGAAGTATCTATGGAAAAAATGGCACAGATGAGTTATGCTGAGGTGGCATACGAAGTTATGAAACTGTTTCTTACAGATTTTACAGAGGAAGAGTTGAAGAACTGTATTGCTAATGCCTACGATTCAAAATTTGATACAGAAATCATTGCACCGATAGTTCAAGCGGATGGTGCATACTATTTGGAACTTTTCCATGGTAATACCATTGCTTTTAAGGATATGGCTCTGTCCATTTTGCCACATTTAATGACAACTGCGGCAAAGAAAAATCAAGTAAATAATGAAATCGTAATTCTTACAGCAACTTCTGGTGATACAGGAAAGGCTGCAATGGCTGGTTTTGCAGATGTTCCTGGAACACGAATTATTGTCTTTTATCCAAAAGACGGTGTAAGTCCTGTTCAGGAAAAACAGATGGTCACACAAAAAGGTGAGAATACATTTGTTGTAGGTATTAAAGGTAATTTTGATGACGCTCAGACAGGCGTTAAAAAAATGTTTAATGATCAGGTACTTGCAGCGGATCTTGCAAAAGCCGGTTTTCAGTTTTCATCTGCCAATTCAATCAATATTGGTCGTTTGGTGCCACAGGTTGTCTATTATGTTTATGCATATGCAACATTAGTTAAAAATAATCAGATTAAAAATGGCGATTTGATTAATATTACAGTGCCTACAGGTAACTTTGGAAATATTCTTGCGGCTTATTATGCAAAACTTATAGGTCTTCCAGTGGATCAATTAATCTGCGCATCGAATACAAATAAAGTTTTATTTGATTTCTTTATAACAGGTACGTATGATAAAAAACGAGATTTTATGGTGACATCTTCACCATCTATGGATATTTTAATTTCAAGTAATCTTGAACGTTTAATTTATCGAATTGCTGGAAATGATGCACAAAAGAATGCGGAAATGATGCAGGCTCTTTCTGGTGCAGGTGAATATACAATTACGGAAGAGATGAAAAAGGGTCTTTCTGATTTTTATGGAAACTATGCAGATGAAAAAGAAACTGCAGAATCAATTAAAGATCTTTATGAAAAAACAGGTTATGTGATTGACACACATACGGCTGTAGCAACTTCTGTATATAAAAAGTATGTAGCAGATACACAGGATACAAAACCAACCATTATTGCATCTACAGCAAGTCCGTATAAGTTCGCTCGAAGTGTTATGAAGGCCATTGATGAAAAATATGATTCCTTGAGTGAATTTGAGTTGGTTGATGAATTAGTTAAGATTTCCAATACAAAAGAACCGGATGCTGTTAAAGAAATTCGTACAGCACCTGTTCGTCATAATAATGTATGTGAAGTGGAAGCAATGGAAGCTACTGTAAAAACATGGCTTGGACTTTAATTATTAGTGAATATAATTTATTGTAAAAAATTCTCTGAAACAGATGAGTGTTTCAGAGAATTTTTTTTAGTATCAAGCATATACTTATAATATCTTAAACAGAGAAACATTGATAATAAAGTATAAAAATAGATTAAATGAACGGAATAAATCGACTTTTGTTGAGGTTGGATAGATACTTGAATTTTTTGTCTATTTGGGATATAATAAAAAAAGAAATAGCCTGGGGTGTACGATAATCCTGCTGTTTTGAACCTACATTACTTTATACGGGATTCCATATATCAAGAATATGTCAGGCCTCCGTTTGCAGTGGAAGACAGAAAACTTGACGAGGTTGCCCACTTGGCGTCTGTTAGGCGTCAAAAGGTAGGAAACGGCACTCTGGGTATTCATATTAGAATTACGAAAGACGGTTTAAACCGTCTTTTTTTTATAGAAATAATGCAAAATACGTAAAGAGCAATAGAATCATATATATTATTTACAGGGAGCGTTATTTTGAAAAAATTTTGGATTCAAATCAGTATATTGGGTGTTGTTTTATCGATATTAGCAGCCTATTATATATTTCTGCGTATGCAATGGATAGAAAATGAGGTCCTATATCGGGCACAAATTGCACGAATGCTGGCGTTAATCAAATGCGAACCGGATGAGTATGAAAAAAGTCTGGAATCGGCTGAAAATATGGAACTTCCCACAGACGTTTCAAAAAATTCATGGTATAGAAAATATGTCTCTATTGTCATGGATGAAGGATGGATGAAACTATCAGAAGATTCTCTGTTTCATCCGGGAGATGTGTTTTCTTATGGAGATTTAAAAGAAATAATGCAATCTTTTTATATTACGGAGGAATCGCTTTCTTTTTCGGTGAAATATCGACAGGATGATGGTATGGTACAAAAAAAACAATGGCATGAAATATTGGATCTTATTGTTGTTAATGAGCAACGGGTTCAGAAGCATACATATGTTATTTACGACACATCAGGTACATCCAGTAATCTTGAACCATGGCAGGTGAAAACAGATCAAGGTATAAAAAATGCAGAAGGTTTGGTTATGGATAAGTATATTGGACAATGTATTCAGGTATATACGGTTGGTGATTATATTTTGGATGTGATTGATGTCGTTGAAGGTCATATGAATCAGCCTGAAAGTGACAATGAATCGGAAAGGATTCGTGTGATTCTTCATGAGAACGATGGTGAATACGAACATCAATGGATAAGTCTGACCTCAGATCAGGTCTTTTATGTTATGAATAATGATTCTGTTTGGAAATATGATCCGGGAATCCCTGTTGAATTTAATAAAGATGATTCTATTTTCGACAAGGGCGAAGTGCGAATTAAAACAGAAAATTCAGATGGGAAACTCAAAATATTGTCTTTGGAGCGCAGCTGTGGTACGCCTTCCTATGACGGTGAGATTATTTTGCAGAGAGGGAAAGAAAAAATCATCATTATAAATGAGGTAAACCTTGAAGATTATGTGGCAGGGGTTTTGCCTGGAGAAATGCCGGTTACCTATGATGCTGAAGCCTTAAAAGCACAAGCTGTTTGCATAAGAACATATGCAAAAAGATCTCTTGGATCGCAGTTTAGGGATTATCCTGCTCACGTAGATGACACGGTGTCGACACAAGTATACAATAATCAGCTTGCGTGTAAAGAAAGTGTTCAGGCTGCCATGGAAACGGAAGGAATCGTGTTAAAAAATCAGGAGGGTTATACACCAACGTATTTTTTTTCTACATCATGCGGACATACTTCTTCAGCAGAAGATATATGGTTTGATGAGACAAATAATAAGATAAAAGGAACCCGTACCGTATTTTTGGCAAAGGAACCCATGGATTTCAATCTGGCTGATGAAAATCAGTTTCGTGAATTTATAGATCTGGCAAATCATGTGGAATATTTTGAATATAATTTACCATGGTTTCGCTGGCAGGTATTTATATCTGATGAAACAATTGAGAAAAAAATAAAGGAACAGACAGGAACAGATATTGGGAATTTATGTGGCATTCAGATTTTAGAAAGAGCCCCAAGTGGTGTCATTAAATCTCTTTTAATTGAAGGCGATGAAGGAGAAAAAACAATTTATGGAGAATTTTCTATTCGAGAGATTTTTTCACCCGAGGGCGTCGAGTTGAGAAGTCATACAGGAACTGTAGTCACAGACTGGAAACTTTTGCCAAGTGGCTATTTTTATATGGATATGTTGTACGAATTCGATCAATGCGAAGGTTATTTGATTCATGGCGGTGGTTATGGTCATGGTTGTGGTCTGAGTCAGAATGGTGCCATGAAGATGGCAGAAATGGGAAAGTCGTATGATGAAATATTAGCTTATTTTTTCTCTGATTCCAATATAGTTAAAGAATAAAAAAACTGACATAGAAGGCTGCTCGTGAGTAAAGCGAGCAGCCAGAATATTTTGTATTAATAATCATCTTCAGAAACATAGGTCATAAACAGAAAATTAATTTCTGCTCCAATAAAAAAAAGATACATGAGTAAATATAAATAAATCAAAAAAAGAATGATGTAGGAAAGACTTCCATACATATATGAATTCATGGAAGATGAATCGACATATAAAGAAAAAATATAAGCACTAATCATCCAGGAAAAAGATGTAAATACAGCACCTGGTAATTGCCGTGTAACGTGTTGGTGTCTGGCTGGTAAAAAGGTATAAAAGAGTGTAAAAATGATAAAGAATATGCCAAAAGCTACGAATGTGCGTAACATTGTTAAAATATGTGCAGGTCTGGAAAGATAAACAAAGTTAACATAGAGAAGGTTATAAATTCGATTGCCAAATACAAGGAATAACATGGTAAACACGATAACTAATGCAAATAAAATGGTATAGAGCATTGCTTTTATACGCAGTTCAAAATAATTACGGTCATCTTCAAGATCATAGATGGTGTTCAATCCGTTTGAAAGGACAAGTGTGCCTTTACCTGCTGTCCAGATTGTGATTATTAAGGATACAGATAACAGGGCTTTTCCGGATTCGACATGGATATCGTAAAAAACAGATTGGATCAAAGGTTCATAAGATTCTGGAATAATATAATAAAGTGTATCAAGAATGTCTTTCAGTTCAATTGGTAAATGCTGGATAAGTGTCAGCAAAAATAAAAGAAAAGGTATGACGGATAATACCGTGAAATAGGCAGATTGGCCGGCATAAGCAGATACATGATCATGACGTAATTTGTGTATGATTTTATGAATTCGATGCTTGGATAATCTCATGTGCAGACCTCCCTTCTTAGTATATCTCTATATTTTGATATTATCACGAGAGGAAAAAAATAACAATATAAGCGAAAAAAGACAAAATATAGAGAGGATTTGAATACAAATTCAAAACTAAATTGCTTGTCTTTAAATTAAAAATGTGTTAGTATATGTTCATATATGGTTATCGGCGAAGAATATGTGTAAGTAGTGTAGATTGTTTTTTATTCAGAGAGTGGATGTCGTAGGCTGTGAGCATCCTGTAGATATTTTTACATGAATTTCAGCATAGGAGCTTCTTGTGAATATAAGCAAGATGTAGTCACTGCATTAAAGTGAATAAAAGTGCAGAAGATGTTCCAGATATTGTGTAAACAATGGATAATGGACATTTTCCTGAATTTGGGTGGTACCGCGATTGATCTCGTCTCATTGTTGACGGGATTTTTTTATTCTATAGAAAAGTTCTTAGAACATCTTATAGATAAAAACGATCCGCTAAGGACACTTTGTTGAATCATAAAATCAATGGAAAATAGAAAGATAGGAGATATGAACATGAACATGGATGCAATTAAAACCGAATATCAGGCAGAATTGTCATTGGTTGAAAATTCAAAACAGCTTGGGGATTTCTGGGCAAAATATCTTGGAAAAGGTGGAAAAATCCAGGGTTTAATGGGCGGAATTAAAAGCGTTCCTAAAGAAGAGAAGAAAGCATATGGCCAGGCAGTTAATGAAATTAAAAACTGGGCACAGAAGCTTTACGATGATAAGAAAGAAGAGATGGACAAAAAGGCCATGCTTGATCGTTATGATGACGAAGCATTGGATGTAACACTTCCTGTGAAAGAAAGACCTGCAGGAAACCTTCATCCATTAACATGTATTCGTAATGAAATCATTGATGTATTTGCAGGCATGGGTTTTGATGTATTTGCAGGTCCTGAAATTGAAGATGATGATCATAACTTTACTCGTTTAAATGTGTTAAAAGATCATCCATCCAGAGATATGCAGGACACATTCTGGTTAACTGAAGACTTATTACTTCGTACACATACATCCCCTGGACAGATTCGCGTGATGGATACAACGAAACCTCCAATTAAAGTGTTGGTTCCTGGTAAAGTCTTCCGTTCCGACAGCGATGCTACACATTCGCCAATGTTCAGCCAGATGGAAGGTCTTGTTGTGGATGATCATATTACACTTTGTGATTTACAGGGTATGTTAGATCGTTTTGTTAAGGCTTTATTCTCTGATGAAGCGAAAACACGTCTGCGTCCATCCTATTTCCCATTTACAGAACCATCTGTAGAAGTTGATGTCAGCTGTTTTAAATGTGGCGGTAAAGGATGTTCCCTTTGTAAGGGTACTGGCTGGATTGAAGTACTTGGCGGAGGCGTAGTCAATAAGAAAGTTTTGGAAAACTGTAATATTGATTCTACAAAATATTCCGGCCTTGCTTTCGGTATTGGTATCGAACGTATTGCTATGCTCAAATATGGTATTAACCATATGGGTAAATTGTTTGAAAATGACATCGAATTCTTAAAACAGTTCAAGGCTTAATCGGAGGGGATAGATCATATGAAAGTATTATATAGTTGGTTAAAAGAATATGTAGATATTGACATTAGTCCAAAGGAATTAGAGGAAAAACTTTTTTCCGTTGGTTTCGAAGTTGAAGGTATGGACTATTTAGGCGAAAATTTTGAAAATGTTGTTGTCGGTCAGATTACATCTATGGAACATTATGAAGGTACACATTTACAGATCTGTCATGTGGATTGTGGTGATAAAGGCAATGACCATTTGATTTTAACAGGCGCAGACAACGTATTTGTAGGTGCTAAAGTTCCGGCAGCTTTAGTCGGTGCAAAACTTCCATGTGGTTTAGACATTCAGCCGCGTAAAATGGTTGATATGATGTCTTACGGTATGCTTTGTTCCGGTGCTGAGATGGAATTAGATGCTCAGTGGTATCCAGGCGCAGATGTGAATGGTATTATGATTTTAGATGCTGATGCACCACTTGGTATGGAAATGAGAGAATATCTGGATATGGATGACTATCTTTTTGATATTTCCATTACAGCAAACCGTCCGGACTGTCAGTCTGTTGTAGGACTTGCTAAAGAGGTTGCAGCTGCACTCAATAAGCCATTTAAAGCTCCGGACATGAGTTATACAGAAGATGGAACAATCAACGAAGACATCAGCATTACAGTGGTTGATCAGGATTTATGCCCAAGATATTTAGGTCATTATATTTATGATGTAAAGAATATGGAATCTCCACTTTGGATGAAACGTCGTTTGATCGCGGTTGGTCATAATGCTATTAATGCCATGGTTGATATTACAAACTATGTTCTTGTAGAAATTGGTCAGCCTATGCATGCATTTGATATGAGCACATTAGAAGGTTCCTCCATTGTAGTACGTCGTGCTGCAGAAGGTGAAGAACTTATTACTTTAGATGAAAAGACACGTGTTCTTAATCCAAACAATCTTTTAATTTGTGATAAAGTCAAAGGTGTTGGTCTTGCAGGTGTTATGGGCGGATTAAACAGTGAGATTAAAGAAACAACAGAAAAAGTTATTTTTGAATCTGCAAAATTTTTAAAAGACAACGTTCGTAAGACATCCAGAGGTCTTGGCCTTCGTTCCGATGCTGCAGCCAGATTTGAAAAAGGTATCGATGAATACACTGTAGAATGTGGTATGGCTCGTGCTTTAAATCTGACACAAACATTAGGTGTAGCAAAGATCAGCTCCAGTCACTTTGATGTATCTGCAGGTGCGTCTAGAGAAAAGAGAGTTATTTATGTTGAAACAGCCAAAGTGAACGATGTCCTTGGTATTGAAGTTCCGGAAGAAGAAATGGTAAAAATTCTTACAGCACTTCAGTTTGATGTAGAATTAAATGATGGTGTACTTACACTTGCAGTTCCTAGATACCGTGAAGATATTGAAAACTATCAGGATATTGCTGAAGAAGTTATTCGTGAATACGGTTATGACAAAGTTATTCCTACATTCTTAAATGATGCAAAAGTTACAAATGGCGGTTTAAATCCATATCAGGCAAAAGAACTTGCTGTGAAACAGTATTTATGTACTCAGGGATATTATGAAATTCAGACAATTGCTATGACAGCAAAAACAGAATTTGATGAATTCTTAATTCCTGAAGATGCATCTGAAAGAAATGTTGTAGAACTCTTAAATCCAATTACAGAAAACTTAAGCATTATGCGTACACTTATGGCACCTGCGATGGTACGTGTCATTGAAAATAATATTAAGAACGGCAATGAAGATATGCGTTTCTTCGAAATGGCAAATATTTATCTTCCAAAGGCATTGCCACTTACAGAGCCACCAGTAGAAAAGAAGATGATTTGTCTTGGAACATGCGGTGTTTCCGAAGATTTCTTTGCTATGAAAGAAACATTAGAAAGCTTTGCAGCTTACAATGATCTCGAATTTGTTTACAAAAGAGGTAATGTACCATATCTTCATCCAGGCAGAACAGCAGAAGTTTACTGCAAAGGTCAGAAGATTGGTCATTTTGGACAGTTGCGTTATGAAATCATCAACGGTTTGAATATCGCAGGCGGTAAAAAAGCAGATACAAAGATTTTTATTGCGGAAATCGATTACAGTGTATTATACGATCTCTTTAAAAAGGCTATTAAATATACACCGGAAACAGGTTTCAAAGCAAATAGCCGTGATATCTCTGTATTAATTGATAAAAAAGTAGAATGTGGAACAACCATTGATCTCATTAAATCCTGCGATGATTTAATCAAAAAAGTCAGCTTGTTCGATATTTTTGAAAGTGAAAAATTAGGTGCAGATAAGAAGAGTATGGCATTTAATATTAAACTTGCATCGGATCAGGAAGATGTAACAGATGCTATGACAGATGCCATTATGGAAAAAGTTCTTAAAGCGCTCAATGATGCATTCGGAGCTCAGATGCGTGCTTAATCTGCCGTATATTTAAAGGAAAGATTTTATGAAAACATCGGATTTTTATTATGATCTTCCGGAAGAACTCATTGCCCAGGATCCATTGGCAGAACGTTCCAGTTCAAAGCTGATGATTCTGGACAGAGCGTCCGGTCAGATTGAACATAAAATATTTAAAGATATTATGGATGAATTGCATCCGGAAGATTGTCTTGTCATTAATGATACAAAAGTTATTCCTGCAAGACTTCATGGAGTTAAAGAAGATACAGGTGCACATATTGAAGTGCTTTTGTTAAAGCGTAAAAGCGATTCCCTATGGGAAACATTGGTTCGCCCAGGTAAAAAGGCGCGTCCGGGTGCTCGTATTTCCTTTGGAGATGGGTTGCTTGTTGGTGAAGTTTTGGATGTGGTGGAAGAAGGAAATCGTCTGATTCGTTTTGAATATGATGGTATTTTTGAAGAAGTTCTCGATCAGCTCGGTGAGATGCCTTTGCCTCCATATATTACACATAAGCTTCAGGATAAGAATCGTTATCAGACCGTTTATGCAAAACATGAAGGCAGTGCAGCGGCTCCGACAGCGGGACTCCATTTTACAGAAGAGCTCTTACAGAAGATTCAGGAAAAAGGGATTCGAATTGCACGCGTAACGCTCCATGTGGGTCTGGGTACATTTCGTCCGGTAAAAGTTGAAGATGTCAATGATCATCATATGCATTCGGAATTTTACATGGTGAGCCAGGAAGCAGCAGACATCATCAATGAAACAAAACGAAATGGCGGCAGAGTCATTTCTGTGGGGACGACAAGTACACGTACGCTTGAATCTGTGGCAGATGAAAACGGTTGGATCAAAGAAACCAGTGGATGGACAGAAATTTTTATTTATCCGGGATATAAATTTAAATGTATTGATGCTTTGATCACCAATTTCCATTTGCCTGAATCAACCCTTCTTATGTTGGTTTCTGCATTGGCAGACAAGGAAATGATTTTAAAGGCATATGAAACAGCAGTCGCAGAGCGATATCGTTTTTTCAGTTTTGGTGATGCCATGTTTATTCGTTGATGGTATAACTTAAAGAGGATACCAATTGACATTGGCTGAAGTATTCTATATAATATAGAAGCTACACATTTTTATGTGATCGAACTTTAATGAAACGTATTAAAATCAAAGGATAAGGTGAATACAATGAGTTTAATGAATAAGTGGGAAGAACTTGCTACTTCCTTTAACAACAATGCTCAGATGCAGCAGAAATTCTGGACAAACTACTATCTTCAGGAAAAGGAAATCTATGCAAAATTATTAGAGAATCCAGAAGAAGTACATGAAGGAACTGTTCAGGAACTTGCTGATAAATTTGAAATGGATCTCGTTCTTTTTGGCGGCGGATTCCTTGATGGTATCAACGACAGCTTAAAAGAAAAAAATCCAGTAGATACACTTGAAGCAGACACTCAGGTTAAAATCGACATTGATTTAGAAAAGCTTTACTATAACATGGTTGCTGCAAAAGCTGACTGGTTATATGAATTACCACAGTGGGATAATTTAATCTCTGCAGAAAGAAGACAGGAGCTTTACAAAGCTCAGAAACGTTCCATGATTATTGTAAAAGGTAAAAAAATTGGTCGTAATGAACCATGTCCATGCGGTAGCGGTAAAAAATACAAACAGTGCTGCGGTAGATAATCGTACTTTAAAAGCTCAGATTTATCTGGGCTTTTGTTTTTTTGCTTATAAAAAACTTAGAATCCTTTGCTCTTGGGGTTGACTGTTTTTTATGATTAATAATATATGTTCAGGATCTTTATTATTCGCAAAAACTTTTTAAATACAGTTTTCGTAAGTTTTCAAGCAACCCCTCATATAATTTCATTTTTGGACTCTCCTTTGTATTAGATTAGCAAAAAAAAGTGCAGATAAATCAATTAAAATAAAATAAATTGTCAAAAAGTTTTCTGTTTAAAATGAAAAAATGTTATAATTTCATGTTTATACTACAGATGTTATAATTAATCGTCAAACAAAATCAAAAAATAATAGGAGACATACTATGGTTATTACAACAGTTTTAGGAAAGATAATATCGATTTTCATCATTATGGTCGTGGGAATCATTTGTTATAAAATGAATATTATTGATCGCTATGCAAAAGATAAGTTATCGCAGCTGAGTACATGGATTGTATGTCCGATGCTTATTTTTATGTCCTTCCAAATGGAATACGATGCGGAGCTTTTAAAGAAAATGTTGATTGTTTTTGGATTGGCATTGTTAAGTTATGTGATTTCAATTGTGTTAGCGAATCTTTTTTTAAGAGAAAAAGAAGGATATGATCATGCGGTTGAACGTTTTGGTGTTATTTTTACGAACTGTGGTTTTATTGGAATCCCATTGGGAAGTGCAATCTTTGGGAATATTGGTGTCATTTATGCGACATTATTTGTTGCAGCATTTCATGTTTTTTGTTGGACTTATGGTATTTCTTTGCTGGATAAAGGCAAATTTCAACTTAAAAAATTAATAAATCCATGTTTGGTTGCAGTTGTTTTAGGTATATTGCTCTTTATTTTTCAGATTAAAGTTCCTGAGAATATTGCTTATGCGTTGAATTCCATATCCAATATGAATACACCGCTTGCCATGTTGATTTCTGGTGTGGTGCTTGCGCAGCTTGATTTAAAAGAAACCTTTCAAAAACTGGTAAAAGGGCGCCTTTTATTCGTTGTTCTTTTGAGAAATCTTATTTCTCCGGCTATTCTTGCATTGCTGATCCGTTTTCTTCCAATTGATGAACAAATGCGTATTGTCTGCGCAATGACAGCGGCCTGTCCAACGGGATCATTTACAATTACGCTATCCATTTTATATGGAAGAGATGATACATACGGTACAGAAATTCTGTGTATGTCCACATTACTTTCAATTATATCGATTCCATTATGCATGATGATTGCGGGGTAAAAGAATATGTATGATATTGTTGCTTTAGGGGAACTTCTGGTGGATTTTATTCAGGAAGGAATGAATGAAGAAGAACATCCTGTTTTTAGTGCGAATCCGGGAGGTGCGCCATGCAATATGCTGGCTATGGCATCTAAAATGGGAAAGAAAACAGGATTTATCGGAAAAGTCGGAAAAGATTCTATGGGTAAGATGTTACGTGACGCTATTATTTCCTGTGGAATTGATGACCGTGGATTGCGCAATGATGATAAAGTACCGACAACATTAGCCTTTGTGTCAAAAACAGAGACAGGAGATAGAAACTTTTCGTTTTATCGTAATCCGGGAGCGGATATGATGCTCACAGTTAACGATATAGATTGCGACATGATCCAAAATACAAAAATATTTCATTTTGGAACCCTTTCTATGACACATGATGGTGTGCGCAAAGCAACAAAGAAAGCTGTTGATTTTGCAAAGCAACATCAGAAAGTGATCAGTTTTGATCCGAATATCCGTGAACTGCTGTGGCAATCGATGGATCTGCTTCGTGATCAGATGGATTATGGATTTAGACAGTGTCATATTTTAAAGATATCCGATAACGAAATTCAGTGGTTTACCGGTGAAGAAGATCTAGATAAGGCTATAGAAAAACTGAAAGATGAATATAACATTCCTTTAATTTTCCTGACAATGGGAAAAGATGGTAGCCGTGCATATTATAGAAATGAATGTATCGAACATAAGGGATATGTTGTTGAAAATACAGTTGATACAACAGGTGCGGGAGATACCTTTATGGGTACGGCACTTTCAAAAATAGTTGATGCAGGAATAGATAACCTGAATCCAAACGTATTATTAGAGATTTTGAAGATTGCCAATAAGTCAGCATCTTTGATCACTATGAGAAAAGGGGCTTTGACTGTTATGCCGGATAAAGAAGATATTGAATGTTAATAAATAAAAAAATGTCCTTAAATACCGTTTCAAGGTTTTAAGGACATTTTTTTATTTGGATAAATTAAATAAGTCATTATAAAATGTCGGATATGAAATATCTACACATTCACTTCCTATGATTTCAGTTTCGCCATCACTTGCAAGAGAAGCAACGGCAAAGGACATGGCAATTCGGTGATCGAGATGGCTTTGAATCTTTGCACCGTGAGGTGTTTTGCCGCCGTTGATAATCATGCCATCGTCTGTAGCTGTAATGTCAACGCCCATAGCCCTTAAGTTTTCAGTCATGACAGTGATACGATCCGATTCTTTGACTTTCAATTCTGCTGCATCACGAATGATTGTCTGTCCATCTGCAAAGGCTGCCATGATGGCAATAATCGGAAGCTCATCGATCAAAGTTGGAATAATATCACCTTCGATGATCGTTCCGTGTAGTGAAGAATGTTGAACAACCATATCAGCAACCGGTTCGCCACAAACCTCACGAATATTTTCCAAAGAAATATTTCCGCCCATAGACTGACATACACGGAGTATACCGTCACGCGTTGGGTTGATGCCAACATTTTCAATACATATTTCAGAGTTAGGGATAATAAGTCCGGCTGCCATAAAGTAAGCAGCAGAGGAAATGTCTCCAGGAACGATGATCTTTTGGGCTTCAAGCTGTTTTACCGGTCGAAGGATAGCTGTTGTTCCTATAGAAGTGATATCACCACCACAGCCACGAAGCATAAGTTCGGTATGATTTCTTGATAATACAGGTTCGGTCACGCTTGTCTCACCGTCGGCATAAAGTCCTGCAAGGAGAATGGCTGATTTCACCTGAGCAGAGGAAACTGGTGAATCGTAATGAATGCCTGTTAATTTTTTGCCTGTAATGTGAATGGGTGCGCAGTCATTGCCTCTTAGACTTTCAATAGATGCTCCCATCATGGATAATGGGGTGATGATTCGTTTCATAGGTCTTGACTGAATCGAAGCATCGCCATTGACGATACAGTCAAAATTCTGACCTGAAAGAATACCGGACATCAGTCGTGTGGTAGTACCGCTGTTGCCAGTATTTAAGATATCGGATGGTTTTGTAAGTCCATAAAGCCCTTTGCCATGAATGCGGACGATATCGCCATTATTTTCAATGTGAATGCCCATCTGACGAAAACAGGCGATGGAAGAGAGACAATCAGCGCCCTGAAGGAAATGATGGACTTCAGTAATACCATTACAAATGGAACCAAGCATAACACTTCGATGGGAGATGGATTTATCACCAGGAACTGAAACCGTTCCTTTTAAACTGTTTTTGCGTGTTAGGATCATAAAAGATCACTCCTTATCGTTAGTTTCGTAAATGAATAATATAATGAAATCTTCTTAAAAGTTCAGTGGCTTTGTCGGCAGACTCACCATCATAGAATTCGATATGTAAAACACCTTCCTGGAATTCTCTGTTGTGAACGATGCCAATGTTCATAATACTGATTCCATTGGTTGCCAGAATGGTTGCAATGGTTGCAATGGCTCCGGATTCATCAATCAAGTCAACAAAGATTTCGTGAGACTGCTTTAAGACACTCTTTGCGTGACTTTGCGGAATGTCGTCACGATAGTCTTTGGCCGTGCCAAAAGCATCTAAAAGAGCAGCAGCATTATTGTTTTCAATGGCTTTGCCCATGGCATCCATTCGTGAGATATATGAATGTAACATATCAAGAATCTGAGTTTTGTTTTCAGCGCAGATTTGCTGCCACATCTCCGGAGAAGAAGAAGCGATCCGTGTAATATCTTTAAATCCGCCGGCTGCCAGCATACGCATCAGTCCTTCAGCATTATCCGATTCACGTACAAGATTAACTAAAGTAAATGCAATAATGTGTGGAAGGTGAGAAATAGCTGCAGTTACACGGTCATGTTCTTTGTAATCCAAAGTTACAGGAAGAGCGTTGATGTCTTTGACAATGGAAATCATCGTATCAATCATATCCCGTGTTGTTCCCTGACCGGGTGTTAATATATAGTAGGCATTTTCCAGAAGATGAATTTTTGCACTGCTGTAACCAGTCTTTTCAGAACCAGCCATAGGATGACCTCCAATAAAATGATCGGATAGACCGATGGCGTCAACGGCTTCATGCATGGTTGTTTTAACACTGCCCACATCCGTAAGGATGCAGTCCGGTTTTAAAATAGGTTTTAATTGCTCAAGACATTGAATGTTCACACTGACCGGTGCACATAAAAAGATAATATCGCACTCGGAAAATGCAGGACCAATACTGTCCATAGCCTGATTAATGGTTCCGTCAGCCATGGCTTCAATGAGGCTTGCCTTGCTTCGGTTATAAGCGATAAATGTTGCTTCCGGATGTTTCATACGTAATGCTTTTGCGATGGATCCGCCAATTAAACCGAGACCGATAAAACCAATGGTTTGTTTGTTCATAAAAATGTCCTCCTTTTAAATTTGGACGTCGAACTTTTGTATAAAAAAAGCTTTCGTCCTCTATTCTTCTATAAAGGACGAAAGCAAAACTTCCGTGGTACCACCTTTATTCATTCGCACATCGCTGTACAAATCTCATAGAGTACGTCATAAAGATTATACTCCGGCAATATAACGGTTGCAACCGGCACAGCTTACTTAATATAAAATGTGAATTGTTCAGCCTGCAGCTCAGGGATGTATTCGAGAAATGGTTTTATGTACCTCTCATCAACCGGTGACTTTCTGTAAAAAACTTAAAATCTCTACTCGTTCCCATCACAGCTTTTATGTTGAATCAATGATAGCATTAGATATTTAAAAATGCAAGAC
This sequence comes from Lachnospiraceae bacterium, assembly GCA_017391465.1. Next base: position 77,877 of record JAFOYH010000103.1, read on the forward strand.
TTTTTTTGATTAATATGATGAAGTGCGTGAATAACAAAAAATATGCATAAAATCTTGTATAAATTTCATAAAAAGCTTGAAGATATTGTGATTTTTTAGTAGAATATATCCATGAGTAAAAAATACTAAGGTATTGGAGGAATAAAGACATGAAAGTTTATAAAACACAAGACATTCGTAACGTTGCTATTTTAGGACACGGTGGATGTGGAAAGACATCTCTCGTAGAAGCTATGGCACATGTTACTGGAGTTACAAATCGCCAGGGACGCGTAGAAGATGGTAACACCATCAGCGATTATGATAAAGAAGAAATCCGTCGTAAATTCTCCATCAGCACATCCGTAGTTCCTATCGAATGGAATTTCTGGAAGATTAACCTTTTAGATACTCCTGGTTACTTGGATTTCGCTGGCGAAGTTGATGAAGCATTAGCTGCAGCAGATGGTGCAATTATCGTAATCAACGGTAAAGCTGGTGTTGAAGCCGGTACAGAAAAAGCATGGGATTACTGTGAAAAATATGGTATTCCAAGAGCATTCTTTGTTACAAACATGGATGATGAACATGCTGATTATGTGAAAGTTATTGAACAGCTTCGTGAACTCTATGGCAAACGTATCGCTCCATTCCATTTACCAATTCGTGAAGATGGTAAATTTACAGGTGTTGTAAACGTTGTTACATTAAAAGGCCGCACATTTACAGGTGGCGGCAAATGGGTAGAAAGAGATATTCCTGCAGATGTACAGGATGATCTTGATGCAACTCGCGAAGCTTTAATGGAAGCTGTTGCTGAAACAAATGAAGAATACATGGATCGTTACTTTGAAGGTGATGAATTTACAGTTGATGAAATCATCGATGCCCTTCGTCTTAATGTAAATGAAGGTAACGTTGTTCCTGTACAGTGTGGTTCCGGCACAATGGAATATGGTATCGAAGGTCTTATCCAGACATGTGTAGAATTCTTACCATCTCCAATGCGTGATAATATCAAGATTTTTGGTAAAGACCCTCGTACAGATAAAGAATACAATGTAGACTATGACTCTCGTCGTCCGTTTTCCGCATATGTATTCAAAACAATCGTTGACCCATTCATCGGACGTTATTCTTTAATTAAAGTTTGTTCCGGTTCTTTAAGATCCGATTCTGTGATCTACAACTACGAAAAAGATACAGAAGAAAAACTTTCCAGAATTTATATCCTCAGAGGTAAAGAAGCGATTGAGATGCCAGAATTAAAAGCTGGTGATATCGGTGCGATTGCTAAATTATCCAATACAGCTACAGGCGATACCTTATCCCTTAAAGCAGATCCATTAGTATTTGAAAAATTTGAATCCCAGTCTCCATATACATACATGAGATATGAAGCTGTAAATAAAGGTGATGAAGATAAAGTATCTCAGGCACTTCAGAAGATGATGGAAGAAGATTTAACTTTAAAAACATACGCGGATACAGAAAATCGTCAGTCCTTAATTTATGGTATGGGCGATCAGCATCTTGATGTTGTTGTCAGCAAACTTGAAGCTAAATACAAAGTTAAGATCAACCTTTCCAAACCAAGAGTTCCTTATCGTGAAACAATCCGTAAGAAAGTTTCCGTTCGCGAAAAATATAAAAAACAGTCTGGTGGACATGGTCAGTACGGTGATGTTGCTATGGAATTCGAACCATCCGGTAACCTTGAAGAAGCATACGAATTCGGCGAAAGAGTTGTTGGTGGTGCTGTACCTAAAAACTATTTCCCAGCAGTTGAAAAAGGTATTCAGGAATCCGTTCTTAAAGGACCAGTTGCCGGTTATCCAGTAGTTGGTGTTAAAGCGACATTATTCGATGGTTCTTATCATCCAGTAGACTCCTCTGAAATGGCGTTCAAGACAGCTGCACGTCAGGCATTCAAGAGCGCATTTGGTCAGGCAAATCCTGTTATCCTTGAACCAATCGTTGCACTTAGTGTTGTAGTTCCAGATAACTTTACAGGCGATATCATGGGCGACCTTAACAAGAAACGCGGCCGTGTTCTTGGTATGAATCCAACAGACAGTGGAAAAACAGAAATTGTTGCAGATATTCCATTATCTGAACTTTTCGGATATAATACAAACCTTCGTTCCATGACTGGTGGTCGCGGTACATATGCTTATACTTTCAGCAGATATGAACAGGCTCCAAGTGATGTTCAGGCGAAAGTTATTGCAGATAATGAAAAAGAAGAATAGTAATTGAAGGATTCAATCCGACTCTATAAAGGCGGCCTGCTTATGCGGACCGCCTTTTAATGTCAGGTCATCTAAAGCCCGCTTTGTTCTATTGACTTTTATGTAAAATATGATAAAATAATTCCTAGTTTTATATTCAGACGTTGATGAGGAGTATTAAGATGATTCCGCTTTCAGAGAGCTGTCGGATGGTGTGAGGCAGCAGCCGGATAATCCCAACTCGCCTCTAAGTCCCGTGATTGAAGAGGAATTGTGTAGGTCATGGCGTGTAATTCCCGTTAAAGAATTATGAGTGCATGGATTATTCCATGAATTAGAGTGGTACCACGGAACAAGGCCCTTTCGTCTCTAGAAGATGGAAGGGCTTATTTTATTATTGAGTAGGAGGTTCTCATTATGAAATACAATTTCAAAAAGATTGAGAGCAAATGGCAGCAGAGATGGGAAGACGAAAAAGTTTTCCGTGCTGAAGATTATTCCAGCAAACCTAAGTTTTATGGCTTGGTAGAATTCCCTTATCCAAGTGGTGCAGGTATGCACGTTGGACATATCAAAGCGTATTCCAGTTTGGAAGTTATTTCCAGAAAAAGAAGAATGGAAGGATATAATGTTCTTTTCCCAATCGGTTTTGATGCTTATGGTCTTCCAACAGAAAACTATGCAATCAAAACAAACACACATCCACGTGTAATTACAGATCAGAATATCGCAAGATTTTCTGAACAGTTAAAAAAAGTCGGATTTTCTTTTGACTGGGATCGTGTAATCGATACTACAGAAGAGAAATTTTACAAATGGACACAGTGGATATTCCTTAAAATGTTTGAAAATGGTCTTGTTTATAGAGACAAAGCATCCGTAAACTATTGTCCATCCTGTAAAGTCGTTCTTTCCAACGAAGACAGTCAGGGGGGTAAATGTGATATCTGTCACAGTGATGTTGTTCAGAAATCCAAAGACGTTTGGTATTTAAGAATTACAGAATATGCAGATAAATTATTACAGGGCTTAGAAGAAGTTGATTATCCTGAAAATGTTAAAATGCAGCAGGTAAACTGGATCGGTAAATCCACAGGTGCCTTTGTTGACTTTACTGTCGATGGTATCGAAGATAAACTTCAGATTTATACAACACGTCCGGATACATTATTTGGTGTTACATTCATGGTTATCGCACCAGAACATCCATTAATTGATAAATATCAGGATCGTATTGGTAATATGGATGCAGTGCTTGCATACCGTGAAGAATGTAATAAGAAAACAGAATTTGAACGTACACAGCTTGTTAAAGATAAAACAGGTGTTCAATTAGAAGGTATTGAAGCAATTAATCCGCTCAACGGTAAAAAGATTCCAGTATTTATTGCAGATTATGTTATGATGGGTTATGGTACAGGTGCCATCATGGCTGTTCCGGCACATGACCAGAGAGACTATGATTTCGCTAAGACATTTGGTGTAGATATTATTGAAGTTATCAAAGGTGGAAACATTGAAGAATGTGCTTATACTGGCGATGGCGAAATGGTGAACTCAGGATTTCTTAATGGTTATAATAATAAGAAAGATTCCATTGCAAGAGCCGTTCAGGAAATCGAAGCTATGGGTATTGGTAAAGCAGGTGTTCAGTTCAAGATGAAAGACTGGGCATTTAACCGTCAAAGATATTGGGGTGAACCTATTCCAATCGTTCATTGTGAATATTGTGGTGACGTGGCTGTGCCTTATGAAGAATTACCATTACGTCTTCCGAACATGGAAGATTTTGAACCGGGTCAGGGTGGAGAATCTCCATTGGTTAAATTAGACTCTTTCGTTAACTGCACATGTCCAAAATGTGGACGTCCTGCAAAACGTGAAACAGATACAATGCCACAGTGGGCAGGTTCTTCCTGGTATTATTTGCGTTATATTGATCCAAATAATGATCAGGCACTTGTTGATGAAGAAAAGATGAAATACTGGATGCCTGTTGACTGGTACAATGGTGGTATGGAACATGTTACAAGACATATGATCTATTCCCGTTTCTGGCATCATTTCTTATATGATATGGGTATCGTTAATACACCGGAACCATATGCAAAACGTTCTGCCCAGGGCTTAATCTTAGGACCAGATGGTGATAAGATGAGTAAATCCAAGGGTAATGTCATTGACCCATTGGATATTGTTGGCGAATTTGGTGCGGATACATTGAGAACTTATGTATTGTTTATGGGTGATTATGGTGCTGCAACACCATGGAGTGACAGTTCCGTGAAAGGTTGTAAACGTTTCTTGGATCGTATCGTTGGTCTTACAGATATGATTGAAGATAAAGCCATTCCAGCAGCTTTCGAATCCAGTCTTCATAAGACAATTAAAAAAGTGTCCAGCGATATTGAGAACATGAAGTATAATACGGCTATTGCTACACTTATGGCTTTCTTGAATGAATGTTATGCACTTGGCTATGTAACAAATGAAGTTTTAGGTGTCTTTGTACGCTTATTATCTCCATTTGCACCGCATGTTGCCGAAGAAATCTGGGAAATCCTTGGTCACACAGAAATGATTTCCGTATCTGAATGGCCAAAATATGATGAAGAAAAGACAATTGATAAAACAATTGAAATTCCTGTTCAGATCAACGGCAAAACAAAAGCAGTTCTGAGTATTGCTGCAGATGAAGCAAAAGACGTTGTTCTTGCAAAAGCAAAAGAATTACTTGGTGCAAAAATTACAGGTACAATTGTTAAAGAAATCTATGTTCCTAAGAAGATTGTAAATATCGTTCAGAAATAATGTGTCTAAAGAATTCTTCGAAATCGAATATGTAATTCCATTGATGGAACTTGATGAAAATTATAATAAGAAAACTGGAGCTCATGGCTCCAGTTTTTGCGATTTTACGGTTTTTTCACATAAGTAGTCATGTTATTTCGTAAGTGAGTCGAGACTCTTAAATACATATCCCATATCTTCAAGGCGGGTTAAAAGTTCGTCAAGAATTTCCGCATTTGTGGAAGATGTACTGTGCAGGAGGATGATTGCTCCCGGATGGACGCGTGTAAGAAGTTTGTCGAAGGCTTCTTCGTGAGTAGGCTGATCATCTTCGTACCAGTCAACATAGGCAAGACTCCAGAAAAAGGTTGTATAACCGAGTTCTTTGGCCATTTGAAGATTTGATGTACTGTATTTTCCCTGGGGTGGCCGATAATATTTTTTCATTTGTTCACCTGTGATCTCATAATAGAGATTTTCCACATCCATGAGTTCTTTGGAAAAGGCGTCTTTTGTCGATATTTTTGACATATCTGGATGAGAAAAGGTGTGATTGGCAACAATGTGTCCTTCATTTGCCATTCGTTTAATGAGATCAGGTTCAGATGAGAGATAATTTCCAACGATAAAAAAGGTGGCAGGTACATTGTGTTTTTTTAATGCATCTAAAATAGCAGGCGTATTACCGTTTTCATAACCGGCATCAAATGTTAAATATAAGACTTTTTCTTCGGTTATATTTGCGTAATAGGCATTGTATTGGGCTAATACATCTGCAGAAACATTGGCAACAGGTGGCTTGCCATCTTCCTGAAAACTTAATCCCCAATTTCCTTCGGCGGATGTAGTAACAGTTTCCGGGTGGAGGAATTCTAAAAATGATCCTCCATAATAACCTAAAAGATATGCGAATAGAAAGCAAAGAATGATTTTTAATCGAAAAGATATGTATTTTTCTGTATGATTCATATCAGACTCCGAACTTTTTTATAGATTATATGAGAAAAATTATAGATTATACATATAAAATGTAAATTATTGATAGTGACAATTTGACAAATAAGATTAAGTACACTATGATATAACATGGGGAATGAATTGGTATGAACACATGTTTAGGAGGTGGCGTATGCAGTTGGTCATTACGATGAGTCGACGTTATGGAACTGGTGCGAGTGTTATTGCAAAGGAATTATCTGAACGATTGGATATTCCTGTTTATGATAAAGTGAATGTGGAGCAGGAGATTCATAAGAATGCTTTTGAATCCGAAGCAGAAGCTATTAGAGAATTGGCAGAACAACCGTGTATTATTCTTGGCCGATGTGCTTCAGAAATTTTGAAGGATCAATCGAATGTGTTTAACATTTACGTGTGTGCAGAAAAAGAAGATCGTATTTCCAGAGTGATGGAACGAGATATGCTTTCAAGAGAAGATGCTATGCGTCGTATTGAAGAAACGGATGCAGAACGTGAGAAGTATTATTATCAGCATACCGGAAAGACATGGGGAGATGTCAGCGATTATCATATTATATTAGATACATCCCAGTGGGGGATTGACAACTGTGCAGATGTTTTGATGCGATATTTTGAACGTATGCAGTATATTTAAGTATTACATATTTAAGAACAGGTGCAGGATGAAGAATATTTAAATAGATTATTGTGTATCTTTAAATGCATTTAAAGGAACGGAACAATAGAACCGTTCCTTTTTTTATTAATTGATTTCGGTTTTCGAGGTCACAGACTGGGCATGTAATAAGTTTTGGAGCATTTGAATTTGTTCAGGAGATATGTTCATATTTGAGTTTTTCATGGTATTCATAGAATTCATCATATTGGAAAAATCATTGTTTTTAAATATTTCATTATACTGATTATAAAGACGTACAGCATTGAGCATATTTAGAAACTGATCAATCTGTTCAGCTTCGGACGGAGCACAGTATTTTCGAATATCACGAAGAATATTTTCAATATCCGGGCGTTGATTTGGAGTTACAGAGCAAATGGAAATCTGTTCTTCCTGAAAAACAGACATGGTTTGTTTAAATTCCATCATTCGAATGAGCATGGCCAATTTTTTTCCAGAGTTAAAGTCTAGATACGGAACAATTGCTTTTAACATCTGGACAGGTCCAGAGAAGGATTTTTGATCAAAAATTGTCCATGGAACAGAAGAATCGATATTAGACATGGATTTACCTCACTTATATTGATATTAGAGGGGTGCAATTGCACCCCCGTTTCTAGTCATGTGGATTAACAGCAGCCACAGCCGTTGTCATTACCGCAGAAGCAGGAAAGAAGAAGGATGATAATCAACCAGTCACATCCGGATCCCGAAGAAAGGGTATTTGTTCCGCAGCCACAACCATTGTTATTGCCAAAAAAGCTGATGAGTAGAATAATCCAGATCCAGGAACAGCAATCGCCGTTATTAAAGAAACCGGATCGATTTGATGAACATCCACAATCATTATTCATGCAGCCAGTAGCAGCTAAATCACTCATATTTTGCCTCCAAAATTATAATGAATCTATTTGATTTATATTATGTAGAAAGGCTTGTCTGGTTGCATCATTTCATATAAAATTAAATTGCCATTGAAGTTAGGAGGAATGAACATGCAGATGGTTGAACGTGTGCATCAGATCATTGAGGAATATGTGCGAGAAGGAGATGTGGTTGTTGATGCAACTGTTGGAAACGGATGGGATACATTAAAATTATGCCAACAGGTTGGGGAAAGTGGAAAGGTTTATGGATTTGATATTCAAAAAGAAGCCATTCAAAAAACAAGAGAACGATTAGAAAAAGCTGGCGTATATGAACGTACAGAATTAATTTGTTGTTCACATGCTAAGGCACAGGCTTATGTCAAAGAACCAATCAAAGCATTTATGATGAATTTGGGATATTTGCCAGGTGGACAAAAGGATATTGTGACAAACAAGGATTCAACGGTTGAAGCACTTTGTTTTTTATCGAATCAGATGGTTTCCGGAGGCATAGGAACAATTTTAGTTTATTATGGTCATGAAGGTGGTATGGAAGAAAAGACAGCTGTAGAAGCATTTATGGCATCGATACCTTCCGGATGGGGACAAATTACACGAATGGAGATTGTAAATCGAAAAAATTCGCCTCCGATTTTGTATATTATGGAGAAAAAATAATAATTTCTTTCTGCACCTGGATTCGACAAATTTTGCAGAATGTTTGTGGTATAATCGGGTCAAATCTTAGGTGAGGAGAATGACTTATGAGAAAAAAAGAACATAAAATGACACGATTGGGATATGTATTGAGAGAATACAGAGTTCGTCATAATCTGACACAGGCAGAGTTGGGAGATCAACTTGGTGTCAGTACAAATACAATCCATCTATGGGAAACAAAAATATGCAAACCTTCGATGGGATCTTTGTTGTTGCTTTCGGATCTTTTAAATGTACCGCTTTTGGATATCTTATCAAAATCGTTAGAAGATTATTAAGATTATGAATATACGGTATAAAATTCATGGTTTTATTTGATAAGTGAGTGTGGTATAATTTTATAAAATGAATATAATTGGAGCAAAGGAGAAAAAACATGGCAATTTTAGTTACCGGCGGTGCTGGATATATCGGAAGTCATACATGTGTTGAACTTTTAAATGCTGGTTATGACGTTGTTGTTGTTGATAATTTGTGTAATTCCTGTGAGGAATCTTTAGATCGAGTGCAAGAAATTACGGGAAAAACATTGAAATTTTATCAAGTGGATCTTTTAGATTATGATGGTCTCAAGAAGGTGTTTGAGAATGAAACTATTGACTCGGTTATTCATTTTGCAGGTTTAAAAGCGGTTGGTGAATCGGTTGACAAACCTTTGGAATATTATCATAACAATATTACAGGTACGTTAATTCTTTGTGATGTGATGCGTCAGTTCCATGTGAAAAAGATCGTATTCAGTTCGTCTGCAACGGTTTATGGAACACCGGCATTTGTTCCGATTACAGAGGAATGTCCGAAAGGTATTTGTACAAACCCATATGGATGGACAAAATCCATGCTTGAACAGATTTTAACAGATTTGCATACTGCAGATTCTGAATGGAAAGTTATTTTACTTCGTTATTTTAATCCAATTGGTGCCCATGAAAGTGGTCGTATTGGGGAAGATCCAAAAGGTATTCCAAACAATTTAATGCCTTATATTACACAGGTTGCGGTAGGCAAGAGAGAATCTCTTGGGGTCTTTGGCAATGACTATGATACCCATGATGGAACTGGTGTGAGAGATTATATTCATGTTGTCGATCTTGCAGATGGTCATGTGAAGGCGATTCAGAAGATGGATAATAACTTTGAAGGTGTTCGCGTATATAATCTTGGTACAGGTATTGGCTACAGTGTTCTTGATGTAGTTAATGCTTTTGGAAAAGCGTTTGGTCGTCCGATTCCATATGAAATTAAAGAACGCAGACCGGGAGATATTGCTACATGTTATGCAGATTCTTCATTGGCAGAAAAGGAATTGGGTTGGAAAGCAATCAGAGATTTGGATAAAATGTGTGAAGATTCCTGGAGATGGCAGAAGAATAATCCGGACGGCTATGTTAAATAGTGATATTCACAGAATATATGATGAATAGAATAAAGCCTTTATTCGTTTTACAGAGAACGAATGAAGGCTTTTTGTATTTTGTGTTAGTTTATCAGAGGCGATGTTAAGAGTTTTTCAATATTTAACAGACCATATCCTTGTTGGTTTTTTGGAAGATTTAAATCTGTGGCTGTCATTTGAAGAAGATGTTTAACTTTTTCATTGGTCAGATTCGGATTTTTTTCCAGTAGAAGTGCAACAGAACCAGAGACAATAGGGGTTGCCATGGATGTACCGCTACGTGTTGTATATCCGGCAGATTTTCCGTAATACGGAGGGGAGCAGGAGATGATACTGGAACCGGGAGCAACAAGATCCGGCTTGAGAATTTGATGTTTTGTTGGTCCTCTTCCTGAATAATGATGAATTCGATTGCCCCCAAGCAGAATAGCTTTATGGTCATCCGATGATCCGACAGTAATGACTTTTCTGCTAATTCCAGGTGAAGTGACAGACATCCGTTTTGGACCGTTATTACCTGCGGCGACTACAACAACGATGCCATTATCCCATGCGGCGTTTACACTTTGAACAAGAATGGATTTCTCCTCATCAATCTCTGTGCTTTCCGAACCAACCGATATATTTAAAATTCGAATATTATAATCGTATTGATGTTCGATCACCCATCGAATGGCTTTTAATATCGTAGAGATAGCACCATTGCCCGATGCGTCCAGAATCTTTCCGACAACAAGATGTGATTCGGGTGCTATGCCTGTATATTTGCCGTTGGAATGATATCCGTTTCCGGAAATAATTCCACAAACATGTGTTCCGTGTCCGTTGTCATCATAAGGAACGTGTCTGTGATGGATAAAATCTTTGAAGGCAACAATTCTATTTGAAGGGATTATAAAATCTTCGTGGGGATAGACTCCTGTATCTAAAACAGCGATACCAATGGACTTCCCGGTATAGGAACGCACGATTGGATGGTCTGCGTGGATGATTTTACGTGCCTGATGCATAAGATCGCCTGTTTTTTCTATAGTATATGTATTTCTTTTATGAAATTGAATGTCCATAAAAATCTTCTTGCATATTCATGGAAGTTATTATATTATGAGGAATAGAATGGAAGTCAGGAGGAAGCACCTATGGACAAAATTAAAATGATGACACCTTTGGTTGAGATGGATGGCGACGAAATGACCCGTATTCTCTGGAAGATGATCAAAGATGAATTACTGGAACCGTTTATTGAATTAAACACAGAATATTATGATTTAGGGCTTGAATATCGTAATAAGACAAATGATCAGGTGACTATTGAATCTGCGGAAGCTACAAAGAAGTATGGAGTAGCAGTCAAGTGTGCAACGATTACACCGAATGCAGCACGTATGACAGAGTATAATCTTAAAGAAATGTGGAAAAGTCCGAACGGTACGATTCGTGCGATTTTAGATGGTACAGTTTTCAGAGCACCGATTCTTGTAAAAGGCATTGAACCAAATGTTAAAACATGGATAAAGCCAATTACTTTAGCACGACATGCCTATGGAGATGTCTATAAGAATACAGAAATGAAGATTCCTGGAGCGGGAAAAGTTGAATTGGTATATACAGCAGAAGATGGTACAGAGGTTCGTGAACTTGTTCATGAATTTAAAGGTCCTGGTATTGCTCAGGGAATGCATAATACAGAAAATTCAATTCGCAGTTTTGCACACAGTTGTTTTAAATATGCATTAGATACAAAACAAGATCTCTGGTTTGCAACAAAAGATACGATTTCCAAAAAGTATGATCATACATTTAAAGATATTTTTCAGGAAATTTATGATGCAGATTATGCGAAAGCTTTCGAAGAGGCAGGTCTTGAGTATTTTTATACATTGATTGATGACGCTGTAGCTCGTGTTATGAAGTCGGAAGGCGGATATATTTGGGCGTGCAAAAATTATGACGGAGATGTCATGAGTGATATGGTTTCTTCTGCATTTGGATCTTTAGCCATGATGACATCTGTACTTGTATCTCCGGAAGGCTATTATGAATATGAAGCAGCTCATGGGACTGTTCAGAGACATTATTATAAATATCTTTCAGGCGAAGAAACTTCTACAAACTCGGTGGCAACGATTTTTGCATGGACAGGAGCTCTTAGAAAGCGCGGAGAATTGGATGGTAATTTAGAATTAGTTCGTTTTGCGGATCGGTTAGAAGCAGCAACCATTCAGACAATTGAATCTGGCAAGATGACAAAAGATCTTGTCTTATTAACAACACTTGAAAATGTAACAGCATTATCCAGTGAAGGATTTATTAAAGCAATTCGTGAAAATCTGGAAGCTATGTTATAAATATTAAAAAAGCTTTGTTTTTTTAACAAAGCTTTTTTAATTATTTTATATTTAAGGCAATGCTTGACAGATGAGATGAAAATGTATACAATTATACAAGCACACTAATGCGATAAACAAGTAAAGTGACTAGATTTTGGATAAACGGGAGTGAAAATTATGGATAATCGCAATGTTGTAATGAACCCACATAACAATTTACTGGCCTTAGAGGAGCATTTATATGCGCTTCAGGATGTGGCAGAACCGAATGTATTTCGAAATCTGTTTCCATATGAAGAAGTTCCAAAGATTGTATTTAACCAACGTGTTGTACCGATTAACATGCCGGAAGAAATCTGGATAACAGATACAACTTTTCGTGATGGACAGCAATCCAGAGCACCTTACTCAACAGAACAGATTGTAACGTTATATGATTATATGCATCGTTTGAGCGGACCAAAGGGAATTGTGCGACAAAGCGAGTTTTTCCTGTATAGTGAAAAAGATAGAAATGCTGTTTATAAGTGTATGGAAAGAGGATACCAGTTTCCAGAGATTACATCATGGATTCGTGCAAATAAAAAAGATTTTCAGTTAGTAAAAGATATTGGGATTAAAGAAACAGGTATACTTGTAAGCTGTTCAGATTATCATATTTTTTATAAGATGAAGATGACACGTAAACAAGCCATGGAACACTATTTGAGTGTTGTACGTGAATGTCTGGAGACTGGGGTTCGTCCAAGATGTCATTTGGAAGATATTACCCGTTCGGATATTTATGGTTTTGTAATTCCGTTTTGTCTTGAACTTCAGAAACTTGGAGAAAGTTATGGTATTCCGGTGAAGATTCGTGCCTGTGACACGATGGGATACGGTGTAAACTTTACGGGTGCAGCTATTCCACGTTCTGTTCCTGGTATTATTTATGGTTTGAATGTACATGCCGGAGTTCCATCAAGTATGATCGAATGGCATGGCCATAACGATTTTTATAAAGCTGTTGTGAATTCTTCAACTGCATGGCTTTATGGAGCAAGTGGTGTGAATTGTTCTTTGTTTGGTATTGGAGAACGTACAGGTAATACGCCGTTAGAGGCCATGGTTTTTGAATATGCACAGCTTCGAGGAACACTTGATGGCATGGATACGACAGTGATTACAGAGATGGCGGAATATTATGAAAAAGAAATCGGATATAAACTGCCATCAAGAACGCCATTTGTAGGAAAGAATTTTAATGTCACACGTGCGGGAATACATGCGGATGGGCTGCTTAAGAATGAGGAGATTTACAACATTTTTGATACAGAAAAGTTTTTAAATCGTCCGGTTATGGTGGCTATTTCCAACACATCCGGACTCGCGGGTATTGCACATTGGATCAACACCTATTTTAAGTTAAAAGGTGATCAGTGTGTGACAAAAACTCATCCGATCATTGGCTATGTTAAAGATTGGGTAGACCAGGAATACGAAGGTGGTCGTGTTACAGCACTTACAGATGAAGAATTGTTAAAAGTAATTGATGAAGCATGTCAGGCATGTAATTATAAGCTTGGAGCTCAGGGGGAACATTATGTTAAAGAATGATTATTCATTAACAGAAAAAGTCTATCATAATCTTCGTTCAGACATATTGACGGGAGCATTTAAAGATAAGGATGAATTAAAAGAAAATACCATTGCAAAAACATACGGGGTGAGTCGCACACCAGTGCGTGAAGCCATTCGTCAGTTGGCTTTGGAAGGTTTAGTTGATACCATACCGAATAAAGGTGCCTTTGTTCATAGTATTCATGAAAAAGATGTGAATGACGTCTATGCGATGCGTTCTTTACTTGAGGGACTTGCTGCACGTTGGGCAGTAGAAAATATTACAACAGAATATATTGAAACAATGGAAGAAATTCTTTATATGTCAGAATATTATCGCAAAAAAGGAAATTGGGAACAGGTATATAAATGTGATAACAAATTTCATGATATTTTATATGCTGCATCTGGAAGTTATCTCTTGGAACATATGCTTCATACATTTCATGAATATGTTCAAAAAGTGCGTAAGTATATTTTGACTGATGAAAATCGTTCCAGAGAATCTTTTAAGGAACATGCTGCAATCCTGGAAGCTATTAAAAATAAACAGGCAGATGAGGCTGCAGCATTGGCAACGCAGCACATTGCCAATGCCGTTGATCGTTTAAAAATAACAGATGCTGTTCATGAAGTAGAAAATTAGATAAAAACGGAGAATTATGTTTTGTTCATAATTCTCCGTTTTTTTTAGGATTTAACTATAAAGTTCTTCCCATTCTTCCATGAGCTGCAATAACTCATCATCCAATGCTTCGTGTTCGACATTGATTTCCATGAGACGTTTTACATCTGTTGCAATATTATCCTGCATTAACAGTTCATCCAGTTCGTTGATACGTGTTTCTACTTCATTGATACGTGTTTCTACTTTTTTGATTTGATTCTGACGTTTGCGTTCTTTTGCCTGTTCTTCTTTCTGTCTCAGATAATCATTTTTACCTGTAGATTTCGTTGTATGGGCTGTCGTCGATGAAAGTGGAACAGAAGTGGTGTGAAAACCACCGGAAGAATCAACGGAAGGGTGTTCCTTCTTCTCGATATAATCATCATAATTCCCAAAATAACTGTTTAGACCGCCGCCTGTCAGATCAAGGACACGAGTTGCGGTTTGATTAATGAAGTAACGGTCATGAGAAACATATAGGACAGTTCCTGTATAATTCTGTAGAGCTTCTTCAAGAATTTCTCTGGATTGAATGTCCAAATGATTGGTTGGTTCATCCAAAATTAAAAAATTGGCATGAGAAAGCATAAGTTTTGCAAGAGAAACACGACCGCGTTCTCCACCGCTTAATTCTTTGATCAACTTAAATACATCGTCGCCTGTAAATAAAAAGGCTGCGAGTACTTTACGGATACGGGTATTATTTAAAGATGGATATTCGTCAGAGATTTCGTCAAATATGGACTTGTTGTCATGCAGAACCTGATGCTCCTGATCATAATATCCAATGTGAACTTTTGCTCCGAGATGCATGTCACAGGAGTCCGCAGGAATTAATTGATTAATAATTTTTAATATGGTTGTTTTTCCCGCACCATTATCACCAATCAAAGCGACACGTTCACCGCGTTTAATGTCCATGATAAGGTTTTGAAAAAGATATTCACCATCAAAACTTTTGGTAAGATTTTCAATATAAAGAACATCGTTACCGCTAATTGTGTCCGGTTCAAGCATAATACGCATATTTGCATTTTCTTCCAGAGGTTTGTCGATAATCTCCATTTTGTCTAAAAGCTTTTCTCTGCTTTCTGCACGTTTAATGGATTTCTCACGATTGAAAGAACGTAATTTTTGAATAACTGCTTCCTGATGAGCGATTTCCTGTTGCTGATTAAGCCATGCTTTACGTTGTATATCACGAAGTTGTGCTTTTTTTACAGCATAATCCGAGTAATTTCCTTTAAAGATTTGTCCTTTGTGGTGATCAATTTCGATAATTTTTGTCACAACTTTATCAAGAAAATAACGGTCATGGGCAACGATGATTACAGCCCCTTTATAATTCATTAAAAAAGTTTCGAGCCATGCGGTAGAATTCATGTCCAAATGGTTTGTTGGTTCGTCCAACAATAAAATATCGGGTCTTGCTAACAAAAGTCGACCCAAAGCCACTCGTGTTTTTTGACCACCAGAGAGAAGATGAACTTCTTTACCAAATTCTTCTTCGGAAAATCCAAGGCCTTTTAAAACACCGATAACTTCGCTTCGGTAAGCGTATCCATTCTGGCTTTCAAAAGAAAGACGCATTCGATCATAGGATTTTAACAGTTCTTCAAGGGCTTCACCGGAAGTATCTTTCATGGCGAGTTCCGTTTCTGCCATACGTTGCTCGAGTAATATAACATCTTTTTTTACATCCAGAAGTTCCTCGTAAATTGTACGATGAGAATCTCGGGAATGATGTTGAGCAAGATAACCGATCGTTTTACCCTTGGAAATAATAACTTCACCAGAGTCAGGACTCAGTTCTTCCATAATAATTTTTAAAAGAGTAGACTTACCGGCACCATTAATACCTACAATGGCGGCTTTTTCATGTTCTTCGATGTGAAACGATATATCATCAAGTATCACGTCAGTTCCAAAGGATTTGGAAATGTGGTGACATGCTAGTATCATAATAATTCTCCTTTTTGCATAAAATACCATTATTTATTGTATCATATTGTCAAAAATGTGTAAATAAAATGTAATAAACAGAGTTTGACAATTTTACTACAATTATATATAATGAATTAAAGGAAATTGTCATATAAGGGAATAATTTTATTGGGAATAAATAGAATATAGACAAGGGTGAAACTATGAAACAAAGGGAAATTTCAGCAGCGGTTATTCGCCGCTTGCCAAGATATTATCGTTATCTGGGAGAATTGCTTCAAAATGATGTGGTTCGTATTTCTTCAAAAGAACTGAGTCATCGAATGAAAGTAACAGCATCTCAGATACGTCAGGATTTGAACAATTTTGGAGGATTTGGTCAGCAGGGATATGGATATAATGTAGAATATCTTCATGGTGAAATCGGAAAGATCCTTGGATTGGATGTTCAACATAATATGATTATTATTGGTGCAGGTAATCTTGGACAGGCTTTGGCAAACTATGATTTTAAAAAAGTTGGTTATCATTTGATTGGCCTTTTTGATACGAATCCACGTTTAAAAGGTGTATCGGTTCGAGGAATTGAAATTCAGATGATGGATACATTGGATGAATTTGTTGAAACACATAAGGTGGATGTTGTTACATTGACTGTTCCAAAGCGTCAGGCTGTAGAAATTGGTCAACATCTCGAAAAGATTGGTATCAAAGCTATTTGGAATTTTGCACCAACAGATTTAAATGTATCTGAAAGTGTGTGTGTTAAAAACGTTCATTTGAATGAAAGTCTGATGACTTTGTCTTATGAATATCGAACCATGCATGCCAATGATGATATCGACAATCAGGATTGAGTTGATAGGAATGTTTATAAAATATGATATTATTTCGATAGATCGCGAACGTAGTAAAAAAGCCTGCATTTAGGAGGCTTTTTTGTTGCGTTCTTTTGAGTTGTCATTTTAACAATTATCGACAGAGTAGGAGTGGCGGTATGTACGCGGTTGTTACTGGTAAAGAAATGAAAATGATTGATAACTATACAATTCAGACGATAGGGATTCCATCGCTCGTACTTATGGAGCGTGCAGCATGGTCAATGGTTCAGAGAATATTGTCAGAGATAGAAACTTCGACATGTATTTTATCTGTATGCGGTGCCGGAAATAATGGTGGAGATGCGATTGCAGTTGCACGCATTTTATATGGTATGGGATATAAAGCTTCAATATTTATTGCTGGAGAACCTGAAAAATGGACAGATGAAACAAAAAAACAAATTCAGATAGCAAGAAATATAGGGGTACCTGAATATAATGAATTAGATTTGTCTTCTGTACACATGGTTGTTGATGGTTTGTTTGGGATAGGTTTATCTTCAGATGTTCGAGAACCTTATGCAGGAATGATTCGTCAGATCAATGGTTGGAAAAAAACGAATCAACATGCTCAAATATGGTCTGTTGATATACCGTCTGGCGTATCTTCAGACACGGGTCAGATTCTTGGTGTGGCAATCGATGCAGATTATACGGTTACGTTTGGTTATAAAAAACGTGGTATAATTTTATATCCGGGAAGAGATTTGGCAGGACAGTGTTTTGTTGAAGATATAGGATTTCCTCGAAGTGCAGAGAAAATTCATAAGATAAAAGGATTTTCAATGGATATGAAAGATTTATCTATGCTCCCGTTCAGAAAAAATGATTCGAACAAAGGAGATTATGGAAAGATTCTTATTATTGCCGGAAGTAAAAACATGAGTGGAGCTGCATATTTTTCAGGTAAGGCAGCGTATACGGTCGGTGCAGGACTTGTACGTATTTTGACCGAAGAAGCGAATCGTATTATTTTGCAAACCCAGTTGCCACAGGCGATGATTTCTGTTTGGGAAGAGATGACAAATGAACAATTAGAGGATATAATTAATTGGGCAGATGCTGTTGTTATTGGACCGGGAATAGGAACACGAGGTGAAATGAAGATACGTATGGAAAAGGTACTTTCCATGGTAAAATCTCCAATGCTTATTGATGCGGACGGATTAAATCTTTTAGCATCAGAGGATATGTGGTATGATAAATTATCAAAACATGTTATTGTTACACCGCATATGGCAGAAATGTCCAGACTGACTGGAAAAAGCATATATGATTTAAAAGAAGATCGGGCATTTAGTGCGGAAACATATGCAAAAAATCGAGAGTTAGTCTGTGTTTTAAAAGATAGTTCAACTGTCATAACCAATGGAGAGCTGATTTGTTTTAATCAGACAGGTAATCATGGAATGGCCACGGGTGGATCCGGAGATGTGTTGTCGGGGGTAATCGGTGCATTGCTTGGGATGGGTATGGAACCCTTTGAGGCGGCATGTCTGGGTACCTGTATTCATGGAGCAGCAGGTGATGTTGCTGCAAAAAGATTTGGTGAACGATGTATGACCAGCATTGAACTGATCACAGGATTAATCGAAGTTTTAAGATAGTTGATATAGAATCAGAGGTTAGAGAAACATTGAATAGAAGTGAAAAAGGTAGTATCTATCGAATTTATTCGAGAATCGATTTGGATGCATTAAAACATAATGTAGATCGTATTAAACAATGTAAATCGAAAAATGCCATGTTAATGGGCGTTGTTAAAGCAGGTGCCTATGGTCATGGTGCAGATGTTTTAGCTCATGAGCTGGAAACGATGGGGTTTGACTGGTTTGCAGTCGCTACTGCAGATGAAGGCATTGAATTGAGAAATTCGGGTGTTGAAAAGCCTATTTTGGTTTTGGGATATTGTGATGCTCTCCAGTATCCAGAATTAATTGAATGGGATATTACGCCGACAATCTATAGTTATGAGATGGCCGAAGCGTTAAATCAGGTGGCTAAAGCTGCAGGAAAAGTCGTGAATATTCACATTAAGATTGATACAGGTATGGGCCGCATTGGATTTCTGGTTGAAGACCAGACCATTGAAACGATCCGTATGATCAATGCGATGGAGAACATCCATATTCAAGGGTTGTTTACACATTTTGCCTGCGCGGATATGATGGATAAAAAACATGTGGAACAGCAGATCGAAAAATTTCATTGGATTATTGAAGAATTGGACAAGGTGGGGGTTTCTGCAGAGATTTGTCATTGCTCAAACAGCGCTTCAATTATGGAACTTCCATCAGAACATATGAATATGGTACGTGCAGGAATCATATTATATGGATTATACCCGTCCGATGAAGTGGATAAAAACAGTTTGGATTTAAGGCCTGTTATGTCATTGTATAGCCATGTTGTACATTTGAAAGAGGTAGCAGAAGGTGTGTCCATTGGTTATGGTGCGACTTATGTAACAAAAAAAGCGACACGTGTGGCTACAATTCCGGTGGGATATGCGGATGGTTATCCAAGAAGTTTATCGAATAAGGCATCGGTTCTTATTCGAGGTCAACGTGCACCGATTATTGGACGAATTTGTATGGACCAGTTTATGGTGGATGTGACTGATATTGAGGATGTTGCCATGGGAGACGTTGTAACTCTTGTGGGTAACGATGGAGATGAAATTTTATCCGTTGAAGAAGTGGCTGAAATGGCAGGTTCTTTTAATTATGAATTTATTTGTGATGTTTCATGGAGAGTTCCAAGAGTCTATTGTAAAAATGGCAGCGTGATCCGTATTGTCAATAATTTAAGATAGATTTCCTCACAAGAAACGAAAACTCCTTGATGAATATACTTAAGATAAATGGGAATAATTTGTTTTAGAGATTTATCAGGAGTGTGAAATGTGTGGTTATTAAACGTGGAGATATTTTTTATGCAGATCTGAGGCCTGTGGTTGGCTCCGAACAGGGAGGAATACGCCCGGTACTCATTATTCAGAATGATACCGGGAACAAACATAGTCCAACGGTCATATGCGCAGCGATTACTTCACGAATGAATAAAGCAAAACTTCCAACGCATGTGGAACTTGATGCATCCAGATATCAGCTTGTAAAAGATTCGGTAATATTATTGGAGCAGGTTCGCACAATTGACAAAAAACGACTTAAAGAGAAAGTCTGTCATTTGGATTTGGAAATTTTAAAAAAAGTAGACAAAGCATTAAGTATCAGTTTGGAATTATGATCGATTGGTAAAGGAGAAGATATGCGTACAGAAGAAGGTACTCCCTTATTAAAGAAAATAGGGCGATGGTTTCGAAGTGATGGGCAAGAAGAGAAGATTGAAGAACGAATGGAAGACGAGATAATCCATATGGTTAGTGAAGGTCAGGAACAGGGAGCTATTGATGATCAGGAAGCAGAAATGATCAGCAATATTATGGAATTTGATGATAAGGTGGCTTCAGAAGTCATGACGCATCGTAAAAACATTCAGGCTTTTGAAGTAAATACACCATTAAGAGATGCTGCCATTGCAATGGCAAATGAGCGATTTTCGCGATATCCGATTTATGAAGAAGAGATGGATAATATCGTTGGGATTTTACATATTAAAGATGTTCTGAAGTTTTTACTGGCATGTCCGGATGGCAGAGATATTCGTCAGGTTATGCGAAAACCCTATTTTGTTCCTGAGACCCAGAATATTAGTCGATTATTTAGGGAAATGAAAAATAAATCCCAGCATATGGCTATTATTATTGATGAATATGGTCAAACTGCTGGTGTTGTTTCCATGGAAGATATCCTTGAAGAAATTGTTGGAAATATTCTTGATGAATATGATGTAGATGAACATTTTATTCAGGAGATTGGTGATCATACGTACTTGATGCGTGGATTAACGGAATTATCTGATGTGGAAGATGTTTTGGATATTCGGTTCAAAGATGATTTTGATACCTTAAATGGTTTTTTGATTTCAAAATTAGAGCATATTCCATCCATTCATGAAAAACCATCCATTCATTATCAGGGATATTGTTTTGAAATTGTTGGGATGGCAGATAACATAATTGACATGGTGAGAGTTTCAAAATCAGAGTCTTTTTAATCATTGAATTACAAAAACAAGAGCTTGCCAGAATGATAAATGAATGGTAGAATACTAAAGTTAGATATGTATATAAATAAGAATTAAAGATAAGGAGTGTTATTATGTCAGGACATTCAAAGTTCGCCAACATAAAACATAAAAAAGAAAAAAACGATGCTGCAAAGGGTAAGATTTTCACAATCATCGGTCGTGAAATTGCAGTTGCTGTAAAAGAAGGTGGCGCAGATCCGTCCAACAACAGTCGTCTTCGTGATGTTATTGCCAAAGCAAAAGCAAATAATATGCCAAACGATACAATTGAACGTGGTATCAAACGTGCAGCAGGTGAAGATGCTTCTGTGAACTATGAAACAGTTACATATGAAGGATATGGTCCGAGCGGTATTGCTATTATTGTTGAAACATTAACAGATAATCGTAATCGTACGGCTTCCAATGTACGTAATGCTTTTACAAAAGGCGGCGGTGCGGTCGGTACTATGGGTTGCGTATCCTTTATGTTTGATAAAAAAGGTTTGATCATCGTTGATAAAGAAGAATGTGATATGGATTCAGATGATCTTATGATGATCGCATTGGATGCAGGTGCAGAAGACTTTGCAGATGAAGAAGATTCTTATGAAATCACAACAGCTCCTGAAGACTTCAGTGTTGTTCGTGAAAATCTCGAAAAAGAAGGTATCCCAATGGCATCTGCAGAGGTGACAATGATTCCACAGACATATGGCACATTAACAAGTGATGACGATATCAAGAAGATGAACAAGATTCTTGACTTGCTTGATGATGATGACGATGTGCAGAACGTTTACCACAACTGGGAAGAATAATTTGATGTGAAATATAAAGGATATTTGGTGATTGTTTTGTTCAGTTGCCAGGTATCCTTTTTGTGTTAAAATACAAGGAGGACGTGTATGAAAACATTAGGTTTTATTGGTATGGGAAATATGGGACAGGCTATGCTTAAAGGCTGTTTAAATGTATTTTCAAAAGATGCATTGACTTTTACGGATATATCTGAAGAAAATTGTGAAATGATTAAAAAAAATACAGAAGTAGACTATACCTTGAATGCTATTGAATGTGCAAAATCTGTAAAATATATTGTTTTAGCAGTTAAACCGCAGGTTTATCCGGTGGTGCTCGAGCAATTATCCGGGAAAATCAATTCTGACCATATTATTATTTCTATTGCGCCAAGTTACTCTATCCAGAAGGTAAAAGAAGCACTGGGATCTTCTGTGCGTGTTGTACGTGCAATGCCAAATACTCCGGCCATGGTTGGAGAAGGTATGAGTGGTGTTTGTTTTTCGAATGATCTTTATACGGCAGAGGAGAAAGCACTTATTCGCAGCTTTTTTACATCCTTTGGCAAGATGGAAGAAATGCCGGAACATCTGATCAATGCTGTAACAGTTGCCAGTGGAAGTTCGCCGGCTTTTGTTTATATGTTTATTGAAGCATTGGCTGACAGTGCAGTGAAATATGGTATGCCAAGAGATAAAGCCTATGTTTTTGCTTCCCAGGCAGTCCTTGGATCAGCAAAGATGGTTCTGGAAACCGGGGAACATCCGGGCAAACTGAAAGATAATGTTTGCTCACCAGGTGGAACAACCATTGAAGGTGTTGCTGTACTTGAAGAAAAAGGATTTCGCAGTGCGGTCATCGAAGCCGCGTCCGCAGTGTTTGAAAAATGTAATCGAATGTAAAGGAGATGCGAAGGATGAGTGAATATAAACGTTTAAGCCGTGAATTAGTGTACCAGGGGGTTATTGTTGATTTTTATCAGGATACGATGCAGATTCCAAATGGCAATGAAGCCAAGTGGGATTTGATTTCACATAAGGGTGCAACGGCTGTTGTCGCTGTTCGTGATGATGGGACCTTGTTTATGGTTCGTCAATATCGTAATCCTTTGGAACGCATGACTTTGGAATTGCCAGCCGGTGCACTGAATTCACGAGATGAAGAACCGGAACTTTGTGCACGAAGAGAACTGGAAGAGGAGACTGGATATAAAGCGGGTAAAATGGAACATTTGGTTGACATCTATACAACGGTTGCGTTTTGTGATGAAAAAATATCCATGTATGTGGCTTCAGATTTGATACCATCCAAACAGAATCTGGATGAGAATGAGTTTTTGAATGTGGAGGTCCATACCATTGATTCTTTAATTCAGATGATTTATGAAGGCAAGATTCAGGACAGTAAAACGATTGTTGGTTTAATGACTTACTATCATAAATATTGTAATAAATAAAAACGAAAAGAGATATCCCCTGATATAGTTTCATATAATATGATATGAGTGTGTCAGGGGATGATTTTATTTATAAAAGTCAATACATACAGAAGGTATATGCTTTTTTATTTGTATTTGGAATTATAACAGGAACAATTCTTTTAAATATCATGTTAGAATACAAAGGAATGATTTTAATTGAAGAAATGCAAAAGTACCATAATCTTATAAAGAATTCCTACGAAATGGATATCTTTGTTTTTCTTCGAATATGGCTTTACCGACTTAGTATTGCGGTGTTTTTATATATAAGCATTCAAGTGTTGGATCATTGTTATATTATGTATCCGATTCTTTTTCTTTGGGGAAATTCATTTGGATATACATTGTCGTTATTAACGTTTCAATATGGGTGGTTAGGGCTGGTATGTATGTTTTTTTATCTGTTTCCCCATTATATTCTGTATTTGCCATGGATTATTGTTGTACTTAGAGAAACGTCATCCCAAATGAATCAGGCTTTAAAGCTGTTTTTGGGTCATGCAGTGGTGATTTTTATCTTGATTTTATTAGGAAGTGGAGTGGAAACCTATATAAATCCTATTTTTTTGAAAATTTTTTTGAAAAAATTTTTATAAAAAAATCAACATATGGTAAACAAATTGTTTGAATGGTCTGTATCTTGTATTTTGTTACAAAATTAATAAATTGTGTAATAATTCTGTAAAAAAATTGTTTGATTTTCTGTGGAAATATGCTTATAATAAAAATATCGATTACACAAATGAAGGTGGAGAAATGTACGAAATGATTGAAAAATTCGTTATTTATCTTACAGATGTAAAGAAATCTTCGACCAATACGGTTTTATCCTATCGAAGAGATTTAGTAAAATTTAATAAATTTATGGAAGATCAGGGGATTATCGATGTATCAAAGATGAATCCAACGAACTTGAATTCGTACATGCTTTATATGGAAAAAGAGAAGTTGGCAACATCAACCATTTCCAGAAATGTTGCTACATTGAAAGCATATTTTGGCTTTCTATATCGTGATGGATATATCATCAGTGATCCAACGACACAGTTGAAGGCACCTAAAATTGAAAAGAAGATGCCGGAAGTGATCACTATGAAAGAAGTGGACCTTCTTTTAAATCAGCCGTCTGTAAAAACAAATAAAGGTATAAGAGATCGAGCAATGCTTGAATTACTTTATGCAACCGGCATGCGAGTGAGTGAATTGATTTCACTGAAAGTATCCGATGTGAATTTGAATTCTTCTTACATCCGATGCCAGGATATGACTCATGAACGTATTATTCCGTTTGGCAATGTGGCCAAGAGTGCTCTTAAGAACTACATTCGTGATGCGCGTCCTGCTATGATTGAACGGGAAGATGAAGAAATTCTTTTTACTAACTGTAATGGTTCACCAATGAGCCGTCAGGGATTTTGGAAGTTGTTGAAAAAATATGCAAAGAATGCAGGAATTCAGGCGGATATTACACCACATACATTAAGACATTCATTTGCGGCACATTTAGTTGCAAATGGTGCGGATTTGAAATCTGTTCAGGAGATGCTCGGTCATTCGGATATTTCTACAACTCAGGTTTATGCCCGCATGAACAATCGCCGTATTAAAGATGTTTACTCCAAAGCGCATCCTCGAGCATAATTATATTTTATAAAAAGCTTAAGCCAGTAGAAAATGAACTACTGGCTTTGTTTTTAGCATCTTTCTGCAATTTCATATAGGAGATTTTCGGAGTCTTCCCATCCAAGACATGGATCAGTGATTGACTGACCATATACATGTGGCTGGCAGCCGATTTTCTGAGTGCCCTCGACAAGATAGCTTTCAATCATGACACCTTTAACAAGATTATGAATATCTTTGGAATGAGATCGACTGTGGAGGACTTCTTTTACAATGCGAATCTGTTCTTTATATTGTTTATCTGAATTTGAATGATTCGCATCAACAATTGTCGCAGGATTCTTTAAATCTTTTTCACCGTACATCTGATACAATTTCATCAAATCTTCATAATGATAATTCGGACGGGAACGTCCGTATTTATTTACTGAGCCGCGGAGAATTGTATGGGCATAAGGATTACCAGAGGTATTCACATCCCATCCACGGTAAATAAAATTATGTGCAGCCTGTGCAGCGACAACAGAATTGAACATCACAGAAAAATCACCGCTTGTCGGGTTTTTCATTCCGGCGGGAACATCAAATCCACTTGTAACAAGTCTGTGTTGCTGGTCTTCAACAGAACGTGCACCGATGGCAACATATGAAAGTATATCTGAAAGGTACCAGTAGTTTTCAGGATAAAGCATTTCATCAGCAATCGGCATACCATAGGTTTCGAGTGCATGCATATGCATTTTACGTATAGAAATAATACCCTGAAGCAAATCAGGTGCTTTTTCCGGGTCCGGTTGATGAAGCATACCTTTATATCCTTCACCGGTTGTTCGCGGTTTGTTTGTGTAGATTCGAGGTACAATAATGACCTTATCTTTGATTTTTTCCTGAACTTTTGTCAAACGTTCAATATATTCACATACAGAGTCTTCATTGTCTGCAGAACAAGGACCAATAATCGCAAGAAATTTATCGGATTTACCTGTAATGACATCAATTAATTGCTGGTCCAATACCTTTTTTTGGGAAGCAAGATCTGCACTTACAGGATAGAGTTCTTTGATTTCTTTAGGTACGGGTAATTTTTTCTTAAATTCAAAACTCATTTCAAGCACTCCTTCTCTAGTAAAATGTTTCTTGATTTTTAATTATAGTACATGTTGGTTTGGATGTCAAAATAAAAGCTTGCATATTAAAAAGAAACTGGGTACAATGAAATGAGTTTATTTTAGGAACATAAAGGAGTATTTGGGATGGAATATGGACTTGAGATTGCAGCGATATTCATAGCAACTGCATGGGTCATGATGTTGCATGAACTGCCAAAATCAATCATGTATATTATTACCGGACGTCATTGCCAGAAAGAAGATAAATATAAAATATTTAAAACTTTTCAATATATCGATCCTATAGGGTTGATTTTGTTTTTGCTTTGTCATGCGGGTGCCAGTCGACCTTATCCTTATCGTCTTAAAGAAAGAGATACAAATATTGCTATTGGAATGACGGGATTTTTAACGCTGTCTATAATGATTGTTGCAAGTGTGGCATTGTATAATTATCTACTTATGAATTATCCGGTTTTTTATAATGTTGGAGTGGATCAACCGTTAATGTATGTCATTATTAAAATGAGCTGGTATTTTATGTATGCATCCATTGCTTTGTTTATTGTGAATTTATTCCCGATTGCCACATCCGATATTTTTTTGGTGATTGTGGCGGCTTCACCTGGAAAGTTAATGAAATTATTAAAATATGATTCTATTTTCAAAATAGCTTTATTAATGTGTATTATTTTTAATTATATTCAAAAATGGGCTATGATGGGAATGAATCTTGTTTATGAATTCCTTGGTTTTGTTTAGGAGGAACTATGGCACTCGATATAAAACTTCAGGTTTTTGAAGGTCCTTTGGATTTGCTTTTACACCTGATTGATTTGAATAAAATAGACATTTATGATATACCGATCTCGTTGATAACAGACCAGTATCTGGAGTACATCAGGCAGATGCAAGAGCAGGATATGGAAATTATGAGTGAGTTTCTTGTCATGGCGGCGACTCTGCTCCGCATAAAGTCCAAGATGCTTCTTCCTGAAGAGCCTAAAGATGAAATATTGAATGAAGACCCAAGGGAGGAACTTGTAGAGCGACTTTTGGAACATAAGATGTATAAATATATGGCTTTAGAGTTAAAGGACCGTCATTTGGACGCATCGAAGAATATCTATAAAGGCATGACACTGCCTGAGGATATGGTTTATGAAGAGCCGCCGGTTGATTTGGAGATTTTGATTGGTGATCTGAGTCTTGAAAAACTTCATCATATTTTTTTAGATGTTTTAAAACGTCAGGAAGAAAAAATGGATCCGATTCGTAGTAAATATGGTCGAATTGAACAGGAAGAAGTGAGTCTTTCTGAGTGCATTGACCATATTATGAAGTATGGAAATTCCTGTTCAAAATTTAGTTTTCGCCATATTTTGTCACATAGACAGAGTCGAAATTATGTGATTGTTTCTTTTTTGGCCATTCTTGAATTAATGAAAAGCGGAGTCGTTCGTATTTCTCAGGAAGATATATTTGGCGATATTCAGATTGAGATGACAGGACATGGAACGGTGCCAAGTGAGATCAGTGTTGAGGGAGTGTAATTATAATGGAAATAAAATCAATGGAAGCAGCCGTAGAGGCATTGCTGTTTGCAATGGGTGATGCGGTTCAGACAAGTGATCTGGCAGCGGTTCTGGAGATCAGTCCGGAAGATGTAAGGAAACTGGTACGTCAGATGATGGTTCAATATGACGAAGCACATAGAGGAATACATATTATTGAGTTGGGAGATTCTTTTCAAATGTGTACAAAACCATCGATGTATGATTATTTGATAAAATTAACACATCGTCCGAAAAAACATGTACTGACGGATGTTGCTTTAGAGACATTATCAATTATTGCTTATAAGCAGCCGGTGACACGTGCAGAAATTGAACGTATCCGAGGTGTAAACTCAGATAAAGCAATTAATCGTCTGGTTGAATATAATCTGGTTTCTGAAATGGGAAGATTAGATGCTCCGGGACGTCCGATTCTTTTTGGGACAACAGAAGAGTTTTTGCGTACATTTGGTGTTCGGTCGCCGGAAGAACTTCCGATTCTGAATCCGGAAAAGGTGGAAGAGTTTAAACAGCAAGCGGAAGAAGAAATTGATTTAGGAATTGAAGAAGATTCATAAATAAGAGCGGATAAATGCAAAGTGCATGTTATCCGCTCTTGGTATTTAAAATTCTTTATTATTGATGAATAATTGTTTTAAGGTTTTGATAACACCATTGTTTTCACAGGAGTCGCATGTGAACCGTGCCGCGTTTTTTACGGTTGGATTGGCGTTTTCAACAGCGAAGCTGTAATAAGCCTGCTTGAGCATTTCGATATCATTAATCTGATCACCAAAGGCAACAGTTTCATGGATGGTTATGCCAAGGACTTCCTGAAGTTTTGCCAAGGAGTTTCCTTTGTTGGTTCCTTTTGTAATAAAGTCAATCCAGTGAGTTCCTGAAATTACAGCTTTACAAATCTTATTCCATTTTTTTATCCATTTTGGATCGATTTCAGTAATGTTTTCTGTATGATAAAATGCCAATTTAATAATTGGATCTTTAATTTCGCTCATGGAAGAACAAAGCTGCATATCATATCCATAGCTTTCATTCATAAATGTTACAAATGATGAATCTGTACATGATGTGTATGCGGTATCGATGGTTTCTGCATAGTAGGGTTGTTTGATATGATTATCTAAGTCATCAAAAAGCTGTTGGTAAATTTCGGGACTAAAATCAGCAACAGTCATTTTTTTGCTATATGTTCCGATATATGCACCGTTGCTTGTGATGTAAAAAATATCATTTTTTACAGGTTCAAACATTTTATCAATACATGATTTATGTCGTCCGCTGGCAACAACAAAATATATACCCTGAGCTTTCAGACAACGGATTAAGGAGAAAAATTCCGGATTGACTACGTTTGTGCCTTCTGGGACAAGTGTGCCATCAATATCTGTAACAATGAGTTTAATCATGAGGAACTCCTTTCAAATTTTGCGCGTATTTTCGATTATATATGAGTAAGTGTCATTTAGTCAAGGTGATGCATAAAATTTTCTTAACACAAATACATTTTATTAAATACCATGAGGAGCGTGAAAAATTGGAACGATTGGCTCGAATCGGATTAACATGTATTTTGGCTTGTGTGGTGAGTTTGTTTGGAACATTATGGGTTTATGGTGAATCTTCCAAAGAAACCGAAGAAAAGTTGAATTTATATGCCCGGGCAGCTGTGTTATTGGATGGCGAAACATCACGTTTGCTTTATGGCGAAAATGAAAATGTGCCCATGGCTATGGCAAGTACTACAAAAATTATGACATGCCTGGTTGCTTTGGAAAACTCAGATATGGATGAAATTGTTACAATTTCAGATTATGCAGCAAGTATGCCGGATGTTCAGCTTGATGCAGTTAGCGGTGAAACATTTTATATGGAAGATTTGCTTTATTCACTTATGTTGGAATCTCACAATGATGTGGCGGTTGCTATTGCAGAGCATATTGGAGGGAACGAAAAAGGGTTTGCCGAAATGATGAATGACCGGGCAAGGGAAATCGGATGCAAACAGACACAGTTTGTTACAGCCAATGGTTTGGATGCCGAAGGGCATTATACAACCGCAGAAGAACTGGCACGGATTACTTACGAAGCACTGAAAAATGAGGAATTTATAAAAATAACAAATACTCCGGAGTATACATTTACGAATAGAGAGGGAACACGCGAATATAAGGTCCATAATAAAAATTCTTTTTTATATTTAATGGATGGCGCGTATGGCGTGAAAACCGGATTTACCAATGATGCCGGGTATTGTTTTGTGGGTGCAGCTGAACAGGATTGTAAAAAATTGATTTCGGTTGTCCTTGGCAGCGGATGGCCGCCAAATAAAAATTATAAATGGGAAGATACAAAAAAACTAATGAATTATGGATTCGATAGATATGATAAAAAAGAAATAGGAACAGATCATTTAGATGTTGGAGTATTAGAAGTTAAAAATGGCTTTAAAAAAAAGGTTATCCTGAATGTTGATTGTCAAACTTGTGACATAATATTAAGTGAAGATGATATAGTGTCGATAGAAATAATTAAAGAATTGACGAAAAATGCACCGATCAAACAAAATGAAATCGTCGGATGGGTGTATTATACAGTGAATAATCAGATAATTAAGCGTTTTCCTATATACACAACAGAGCAAATTGAACGAAAAAATTTTGTATATTGTCTAAAAACTTTGTTAAAACAATGGCAACTCTTTTGAGTTGAAATACAATTTGAAAACGATTATAATAATTGAATGGATAATAAGGGGTCTATAATTAAGGGATAAAATGGAGGTAAAGAAATGAGTACAGAAAAAAAACTGTCTGCCAGAGAACGTATCGAAGCTTTTTTTGACTCGAATAGTTTTGTTGAAATTGGTGAGATGATTCATGCACGAAGCACCGATTTTAATATGGCAGATCAGAAAACACCGTCGGATGGTGTTATTACAGGATACGGAATTTCCAACGGAAGGCTTGTTTATGCGTTTTGTCAGGATGCGTCTGTAATGAATGGATCTGTTGGTGAAATGCATGCAAAGAAGATTATACGAATGTATGATATGGCGTTAAAAATGGGAGCACCGGTTGTGGGAATGATTGATTGTGCCGGGATGCGTCTCCAGGAAGCTACAGATGCTCTGAATGCTTTTGGGGAATTGTATCATCGACAGATTATGGCTTCGGGAATTATTCCGCAGATTATGGGTGTGTTTGGAACCTGTGGCGGCGGCATGGCATTAGTTCCGTCATTGGCAGATTTTACTTTTGTGGTAAAAGATGAAGGTGAAATCTTTATAAATTCTCCAGATTCCATTAAAGGAAATCGTATTGAAGTATGCAATACGTCTTCCAGTACGTATCGAAGTTGTATTACAGGAGATGTAGATGGTGTAGGAGAAACAGATTTTGAGGTTCTTTTACAAATGCAGCAATTGGTTTCTGTTTTGCCATCAAACAATAAAGAAGATGGTCTGTACATGAGAGAAAGTATGGATCAATTAAATAGAGAAAATAAAGATATCAGTCGTACATTAGATACAGTATACATCTTAAAAGATTTATCCGATCAGGGAGGTTTTTTGGAAATAAAGCCTGATTATGCAAAAGAAATGGTTACCGGATTTATGATTTTAAATGGAAATACTGTAGGAGCTGTAGCAAATCGAGAGGAAGTTCTTGATGCGGAAGGTCATGTGATTGAACGAATGCCATCGGTTTTATCTGTTGATGGAATGAAAAAAGCGGAACGTTTTATTCGATTTTGTGATGCATTTTCAATTCCGGTTTTATCATTGGTTAATGTGTCCGGATTTAAGGCATCGATGGAAGAAGAAAAAGAATTGGCAAAAGCATCTGCAAAATTGACATATGCTTATTCAAGTGCAACGGTTCCAAAAGTAACGGTTATTATAGGAAAAGCTTATGGAAGTGCCTATTTATGTATGGGCAGCCGTCATATCGGAGCAGATCTTGTTTATGCATGGCCGAATTCTGAAATTGGTATGATGGATGCGATGGCAGCCGTTAAGATTATGTATTCAGATGAAATTCGTGCTGCAGATGACAGCAGCGAATTCATTAAAGTGAAAAAACAAGAATATGAAGCGATTCAAAACAGTCCGTTATCAGCAGCATCAAGAGGATATGTTGATACGATCATCGATCCGGCTGCAACCAGAAAACATTTGATTGCTGCAATGGATATGCTTTCAACAAAAAGAGAAATGAAACTGGATAAAAAACACGGAACTGTGTAAATGAGGTGATAGATCATGTTCGAAATATTGAAAATTGCTGCGCTGAATACACTGATGGGTATGGGTACAGTGTTTTTGGTTCTGATTATAATCTCGTTGATTATTTATGCTTTAGGAGTCATTGGAAGAAAGCAAAATACAAAGATAGAGACTGTAGCATCGTTGTCTGAAGAACCTGTCTCTTCAAATATAGAAAGTTGTGAAGAAATTAATTTGGATGAAGAGTATGAATTAGTGGCTGTCATTATGGCGGCAATTGCAGCTTCAGAAGATGTTCCTGCAGATTCATTGGTTGTTCGTTCGATTCGAAGAAGACCATCGTCAGAACGATGGAAAAAAGCGTGATGAAAGGATTTGAAATAAATGAAATATTATACAATTACTGTTAACGGTAAAGTTTATGAAGTAACTGTCGAAGAAGGCATTACAGGAAATGTTCAGCCTTCAGCAGTGTCTGCGCAACCTGTTGCATCTGCAGCATCTGCAGTATCTGCTGCAGCTAAAAAGAATACGACATCTGCAGGCAATGTGAAAGTGAATGCGCCAATGCCTGGAAAAATTCTTGCTGTGAAAGCAGATGAAGGACAAATGGTAAAACGTGGTGATGTTTTGCTTGTTTTGGAAGCAATGAAAATGGAAAATGAAATTGTAGCTCCAGAGGATGGAACGGTTGCAAACATCCATGTCAATGTCGGTAATATGGTTGAAGCGGGCGATCTATTGATATCATTAGATTAAACCGTGTGGAGGTATTAAATGGATTACATTGTTGAAACGATGGGAAATCTCATCCACCAGACGGCTTTTTTCAACCTGACATGGGGTAATTATATTATGGTCGGAGTGGCATGTTTTTTCCTTTATCTCGCAATACGTAAAGAATATGAACCTCTGCTTCTTGTACCGATTTCTTTTGGTATGCTGCTTGTTAATCTTTATCCGGATATTATGATGACGGTTGAGGAATCAAGCAATGGCATTGGTGGATTATTGCATTATTTTTATTTATTAGATGAATGGGCGAT
Source organism: Lachnospiraceae bacterium (assembly GCA_017391465.1). Next base: position 110,914 of record JAFOYH010000103.1, read on the forward strand.
TTTGCCTTCGCTTATTTTCCTTGGTGTTGGAGCAATGACAGATTTTGGACCATTGATTGCAAATCCGATTAGTTTTCTTTTAGGCGCATCGGCTCAATTTGGTGTGTTTTTTGCATACATTGTTGCAATTTTACTTGGATTTAGCGACAAAGCTGCAGCAGCAATTTCGATTATTGGTGGTGCAGATGGACCAACATCTATTTTCCTGGCCGGCAAACTGGGACAGGGGGATCTTATGGGACCGATTGCAGTTGCGGCTTATTCTTATATGGCACTTGTGCCGATCATACAGCCTCCAATCATGCGTTTCCTGACGACAAAAGAAGAACGCGCCATTAAAATGGAACAGTTGCGTCCGGTTTCAAAAACAGAGAAGATTTTGTTTCCGATTATCGTAACTATCGTTGTTGTTCTGATTTTGCCTACGACAGCTCCATTGGTTGGTATGTTAATGTTAGGTAATCTTTTTAGAGAATCTGGTGTGGTTAAACAGCTGACAGAGACGGCATCGAATGCATTAATGTATATTGTTGTTATTATCCTTGGAACAAGTGTTGGAGCGACAACAAGTGCGGAGGCATTTTTAAATATTCAGACACTGAAAATTGTAGCACTCGGTCTGATTGCTTTTGCTGTAGGAACGGCAACGGGTGTCTTGTTTGGTAAATTATTATGCAAGCTTACAGGAGGAAAGATTAATCCATTGATTGGTTCTGCGGGGGTTTCTGCAGTGCCGATGGCAGCACGCGTTTCTCAAAAAGTTGGTGCTGAAGAAGATCCAACCAATTTCCTTTTAATGCATGCGATGGGACCAAATGTGGCAGGTGTTATCGGAACAGCGGTGGCAGCAGGTGTTTTCATGGCTATTTTTGGCGTGATGTAAGAGGATAGATCAGGAGGTACAAAATGTCAGAACAGTTAAAAAAATCGGTTAAAATAACCGAGACTATATTAAGAGATGCGCATCAGTCCTTGCTGGCCACTCGTATGACAACGGAACAGATGATGCCGATTATTGAAAAAATGGACAAAGTGGGTTATCACTCTGTAGAATGCTGGGGCGGTGCCACATTTGATGCATCATTAAGATTTTTAAAAGAAGATCCATGGGAACGTTTGAGAAAACTGAGAGATGGATTTAAAGAAACAAAGTTGCAAATGTTGTTCCGCGGACAGAATATTTTGGGATATCGTCACTATGCAGATGATGTTGTTGATTATTTTGTAAGAAAATCCATAGCAAATGGCATCGATATCATTCGCATCTTTGATGCACTTAATGATTTAAGAAATCTGAAAACATCTGTAAATGCAACGGTTCGTGAGGGTGGACATGCGCAGGTGGCTTTATCATATACATTGGGGGATGCTTATACACTGGATTATTGGAAAGACATTGCAAAACGTATTGAAGATATGGGTGCACATTCGATTTGTATTAAAGATATGGCCGGGCTTCTGGTGCCGTATGCGGCTACAGAACTTGTAAGTGCTTTAAAAGAATCTACAGATTTGCCAATTCAGCTTCACACACATTATACAAGTGGTGTGGCTTCTATGACTTATATGAAAGCGGTGGAAGCCGGTTGTGATATTATTGATACAGCCATGTCACCGTTAGCACTTGGAACAAGTCAGCCGGCAACAGAAGTTATGGTAGAAACGTTTAAAGGAACAGAGTATGATACAGGAATGGATCAGGCAATTCTTGCTGATATTGCTGACTATTTCAGACCGATTCGTGAATCCGCACTTGAAAACGGACTTTTAAATCCAAAGGTATTAGGTGTGAATATTAAAACTTTATTATATCAGGTTCCGGGAGGCATGCTTTCAAATTTGGTTTCCCAATTAAAAGAAGCCCATGCGGAAGATAGATATTATGAAGTTTTGGAAGAAATACCAAGAGTGCGTAAAGATTTTGGTGAACCTCCGTTGGTTACACCATCCAGTCAGATTGTTGGAACACAGGCTGTTTTAAATGTCCTTATGGGTGAACGTTACAAAATGATCACCAAAGAGAGTAAAGCCCTTTTGAAAGGTGAATACGGACAGACAGTAAAGCCGTTCAATCCGGAAGTTCAAAAGAAAGCGATTGGTGATGAAGAGCCAATTGTCTGCAGACCTGCAGATCTTATTCCGAATGAATTAGAACAGCTGGAAAAAGAAATGGCTCGGTACAAGTGTCAGGATGAGGATGTTTTATCGTATGCATTGTTTCCTCAGGTGGCAACAGAGTTCTTTAAATATAGAGAAGCGCAGAGGACAGGTTTTGATGCATCAAAAGCAGATCTTGATAACAAAGTTTATCCGGTTTAGTTAAACGAAATATTGATTTTTAGAAACAAAAGGGGGCGTTTTAGAAGCGCCCCCTTTTTGAATAAATGTATATTTTGAGTAAATTGTCTAAAAAGACAATTTCTTAACAAATAAAATATAAACAGTTAGCTAATAGTTGGCGCACAAATAATATTTGACATAAAATTTAGACAAGAATTGTTCAATATGACGAAAAGTCAAATAGCACTTTACAGTTTTTGATAAATATGTCATAATTAAATACATGAGGGATAACGGTTAAATAATTAACACGTCGGATTGTTAATTAATTTCCCAAAGTTATCAATATCACTTTCCGTGACGGCTGGATGGTGATATAATTTTAAATTCACAACTAAAAAGGAGAAGGACGTTATGAGAGAAGTAGTAATTGTAAGCGCATGTAGAACACCTATTGGATCTTTCGGAGGAAGTCTTAAAAATGTATCCGCAGCAGATTTAGGTGCAATCACAGTTAAAGAAGCAGTTAAAAGAGCTGGTATTGCTCCAGAGCTGGTAGACGAAGTTGTTTATGGTAACGTATTACAGGCTGGTCTTGGTCAGAACGTTGCTCGTCAGGTTTCCATCAAAGCTGGTCTTCCTGTAGAAACAACAGCAGTTACAATCAACATTGTATGTGGTTCTGGTCTTAAAACTGTAGCTATGGCAGCACAGGCTATTAAATCCGGCGATGCTGATATCATCGTAGCTGGTGGTACAGAAAGCATGAGTATGGCTCCATACGTTATTCCATCCGCAAGATGGGGTGCAAGAATGAACAATGGCAAGATCGTTGATGCTATGGTTAACGATGGTCTTTGGGATGCATTCAACCAGTACCATATGGGTATCACAGCTGAAAACGTTGTTGAACAGTGGGGACTTACAAGAGAACAGCAGGATGAATTCGCAGTTCGTTCTCAGAACCTTGCAGAAGCAGCTATTAAAGCTGGTAAATTTAAAGATGAAATCGTTCCTGTAGTTATTCCTAACAAAAAAGGCGATATTATTTTCGATACAGACGAATATCCAAAATTCGGCGCAACTCTTGAAAAAATGGCTAAATTAAAACCAGCGTTCAAGAAAGATGGTACAGTTACTGCAGCTAACGCTTCTGGTATCAACGATGGTGCTACAGCATTAGTTGTTATGGCTAAAGATAAAGCTGAAGAACTCGGCTTAACATGGTTATGTGAAGTTGTTTCTTACGCAACAGGCGGTGTAGATCCAAGTATCATGGGTGTTGGACCTATCGTTTCCTGTAGAAAAGCTATGGACAAAGCTGGCATGACAATTGAAGATATCGATTTAGTAGAAGCTAACGAAGCTTTCGCAGCTCAGTCCATCGCAGTAGCTAGAGACCTTAACTTTGATATGGATAAAGTTAACGTTAATGGTGGTGCGATCGCATTAGGTCACCCAATCGGATGTTCTGGTGCTCGTATCCTTGTTTCCTTAATTTATGAAATGATCAAGAGAGATTCCAAGACTGGTATGGCTACACTTTGTATCGGTGGTGGACAGGGTCAGACATTAATCGTTAAGAGATAATTTTACAATTAAGTGTTGTATCGCATGATATAAAATAATTAGACCTACGGTTTTCTTTAAAAGAGAAGACCGTAGGTTTTCTTTTTATGTTTTTTGTGTTATGATAAAACATAGCATATTTTATCGTGAGGAAAAATTATGAAAAAATGCATTATTATTGGTGGCGGCGCTTCGGGAATGTATGCTGCAATTACGGCCGCAATGGGAGGAATGCAAGTTTCGATTTGGGAAAAGAATGAGAAACTTGGAAAAAAACTTTTTATTACAGGAAAAGGCCGTTGTAATTTGACAAATAATTGTGATACAGAAGTATTGTTTCACAATGTTATGACCAACAGTAAATTTTTATATAGTGCTTTTTATCAGTATAATAGTCAGGATGTTATGAGGTTTTTTGAGTCTGAAGGACTTCGTCTGAAAACGGAACGGGGGAATCGTGTTTTTCCAGAATCGGATCATTCATCAGATGTTATCCGGATTTTAGAACATAAATTGCATCAATTGGGTGTGGTTGTCCACTATAACAGACGTGCACAGAATTTGTTGATTGAGGATAATGCATGTGTCGGTGTTGTTGATGTGAATGGCAGAGCCGAAAAAGCAGATGTGGTTTTAATTGCATCTGGAGGTCAGGCCTATCCTTCAACCGGAGCAACGGAAGATGGCTATCATATGGCTCGGGCTGTTGGGCATACGATCGTTACACCTCGACCAGCACTAGTGCCGATGGAAACAGAAGATGATTGGTGTAGAGAATTGATGGGCTTATCTCTGAGAAATGTTTCTGTTGTTTTGAAAAAAGGAAAGAAAAAATTATATGAAGACTTTGGTGAAATGCTCTTTACACATTTCGGTGTGAGCGGACCGTTGATTTTAAGTGGAAGTTCTCATTGCGGTAAATTAAAAGACTTTGAGGATCTGACGTTGACTATTGATTTGAAACCAGCGTTGTCTGCGGAACAGGTGGATGATCGTTTGCTTCGTATTTTTGAGGCGAATAAAAACAAACAGTTTCGTAACAGTTTATCTGGTTTGCTTCCGAATAAAATGATTCCGATTTTGATTGAGTTGTCAGAGATTGATCCATTTAAACAGGTGAATCTTGTATCCAGAGAAGAACGGAACAGACTGGGGTATTTGTTAAAACATTTGGAGATTCGTATTCGAGGATTCAGAGGATTTAATGAAGCCATTGTTACAGGTGGTGGAATTAAAGTTAAAGAAGTTAATCCAAAAACAATGGAATCTAAACTCATTAAGAATCTCTATTTTGCCGGGGAAGTCTTGGATGTGGATGCATTGACTGGTGGATTTAATCTGCAGATTGCCTGGTCAACTGCCTGGCTGGCTGCAAAACATATGTTGGAGGGTGTAGAAGATGAGTTTTAATATTGCTATTGATGGTCCTGCCGGTGCCGGAAAGAGTACGATTGCACGCGCTGCAGCACGTAATTTGGGGTTCCTTTATGTGGACACTGGCGCAATGTATCGTGCAATTGCGTTGTATTTGCTTCGTAATCAAGCGAATATAAATGATGAAGAAGTTATGGACAAAATGTTGGACCAGATTACGATACGCATTGTTTATTCCAAGGGTGAACAGCAGATTCTTTTGAACAATGAAAATGTGACAGGATTTTTGCGTGATGAAAAAGTTGGAAATATGGCTTCTGTAAGTTCTGCCAATCCAAAAGTTCGTGCGAAACTGCTTCAACTTCAAAGAGATATTGCAAAAGAGAACGATGTTATCATGGATGGCAGAGATATTGGCACATTTGTATTACCAAATGCGGATGTAAAAATATATTTAACAGCGACTGTTGAAGAACGTGCAAAACGTCGTTATATGGAATTGATTGAAAAAGGACAGGACGCAGATCTCGAAAAGATCAAAGAAGATATCCGTACAAGGGATTATCAGGATATGAATCGTACGGCAGCACCGCTTAAGCAGGCAGAAGATGCTGTTTTGATTGACAGTTCTTCAATGACAATTCAGGAAGTGTTGGAGTGTATTGTTGATGCATTTCAGGAATCTTTAAAACTGAAGGGATAAGAAAGAATGAATGTAATATTAGCAAAAAGTGCCGGATTTTGTCCGGGGGTTAAACGTGCTGTGGATATGGTATATGAACAGTCGAAAAAGTGCGAACATACAGAACCTGTATATACTTATGGACCGATTATTCATAATGATGAAGTGGTTAAAGATTTGGAAAGCAAAGGTGTTCGTGTAATTCATGAATGTGACGACATTCATGCACTTCCAAAGGGGACTGTAATTATCCGATCACATGGTGTTTCCAGAACGGTGCAGAAGTCGCTCGAGGATGCTGGATTCCATGTTGTAGATGCTACATGTCCTTTTGTAAAAAGAATTCATAATATTGTTGAAGAACAAGGAGCTGAAGGCAGAGATATTTTGATTATTGGAGATCCGAAACATCCGGAAGTACAGGGCATTGTTGGATGGTGCCAGACACCGTCTACAGTTATTCAGACTGTAGAAGATGCAGAGTCTTTTCAGATAGATGCCACAAGAAAATTTTGTATAATATCTCAGACGACATTTAATTACAATAAATTTAAAGAATTAGTTGAAATTATTTGCAAAAAGGGTTATGATATAAACTGTATAAACTCGATTTGTAATGCAACTGAAGTTCGACAAAAAGAGGCCAGAACAATCGCATCTGAAGTAGATGCTATGATCGTTATTGGTGATAAAAGCAGTTCGAATACCCGGAAGCTTTACGAAATCAGTCTCAAAGAATGCGAAAATACTTACTATATACAGACACTTGTTGATTTGGATTTAACTGCTTTTGAATCTATGAGGAATGTAGGTATTACAGCCGGGGCGTCAACCCCAAATAATATTATCAAGGAGGTTCATACTGCTATGTCAGAGATGAGTTTTGAACAATTATTGGAAGCGTCTTTAAAGACAATTAGAAATGGGGAGGTCGTTGAGGGTACTGTTATCGACGTTAAAGAAGATGAAATCATCCTTAATATAGGTTACAAAGCAGACGGAATCATTACACGCAGCGAATATTCAAATACAGCAAACCTTGACCTCAGAACAGTTGTAAATGCTGGCGATACAATGCAGGCAAAGGTACTCAAAGTTAATGATGGTGAGGGTCAGGTATTATTAACATATAAGAGACTTCTCGCAGAAAAAGGTAACAAGAGACTTGAAGATGCATTTAACAACAAAGAAGTTCTTACAGCTAAAGTTGTTAATGTACTTGATGGTGGTTTAAGTGTTGTTGTTGAAGAAGCGAGAGTATTTATTCCAGCGAGCCTTGTATCCGATACTTATGAAAAGAATCTTGCTAAATACGATGGACAGGAAATCAGCTTTGTAATTACAGAGTTCAACCCAAGAAAACGTCGTATTATCGGTGATAGAAAACAGCTTCTTGTTGCTGAAAAAGCTCAGAAACAGAAAGAATTATTTGAACGCATCAACGTTGGTGATGTTGTTGAAGGTAAAGTCAAAAACGTTACAGATTTCGGTGCTTTCATCGATCTTGGCGGTGCTGATGGTCTTCTTCATATCTCCGAAATGTCTTGGGGACGTGTAGACAATCCTAAGAAATTATTAAAAGTTGGCGATGCTATCACTGTATTAATTAAAGATATTCAGGGCGAAAAGATTGCTCTTAGTCTTAAGTTTGCAGACCAGAATCCATGGTTAACAGCTGCTGAAAATTATGCAGTTGGCAACGTGGTTGAAGGTAAAGTTGCCAGAATGACAGATTTTGGTGCATTCGTTGAACTTGAACCAGGCGTAGATGCTTTACTTCATGTTTCTCAGATTTCCAGAGAACACGTTGAAAAACCAGCAGATGTATTAAAAGTTGGTGAAGTGATTACAGCAAAAGTTGTAGATTTCAATGAAGAAGAAAGAAAGATCAGCCTTAGCATTAAAGCTATCGAAGCTCCAGCTAAAGAAGAAACCGTAGAAGAATAATCAACGGATATAATGGTGCAGGAATATACGGATGTATATTCCTGCATTTTTTATAAGACAGGAATACTCTGGAAATTCCTATCCTATAAAAAGTGTTTTAATTTATATCGTATAAATCCGTTGCGGCAAATCATTGAAATTAAAACAGAGGGATGATAAGAATGGATACATTTAAGTTATTAAAATTAAAATATTATTTTTGGAATATGGTTATTGGCGTTTCTGCTCTTTTACTTAGTGCAGGGATTGGTCAGTCGATCGTGCTTGAAGTGTTTAAAGAATATGATCCAGCATCTCTTATTGCTTATATTTGTGGTGGAATTGCATGTGGATGTATTTTCCTTTATGGTTTTTATGGTGTTGCTCGGGCATTTCGATTTGAAAAAAAGATATTGAAATCATTGGATGAAGATGAGAGAGAACATTTTTTCTCTGAATTGGAAGAGCATGTGGAATTATCTATTTCCGGACATGTTGTTATTACGTCAGATTATTTATTGTTATCTGTGAAAGATTCGATTTTTGCCAGGGTTTTACCAAAAGAAAATCTGATCGGATGTTTTCGGATTGACGTTCACCAGGAGGCTGAGGCAACGGAAAGTGAAATGTTAATTTATGATCAGCATTTTAAAGCGATTGGTGTAAATATTCGTGGTAAAGGAAGTACTCAGGCGATGAATCGATTGTATGAATATTTGTGTAAGCAGATGCCATGGATTTATCATGAAGATTATGATGATTTCTTATCGAAGACACGTAAAATCGGATATCGCCGTAAATTACTGAAACAGATGAAAGATTTGAAAATGCGTTATGAAACCGGATATGACAGTGACATAGAAGCAGAGAATGAAATGCTTGCTATGTCACGAGATGTCAAAGAAAAGTTAAATTCTCATTCTTTATTGGAAAAGTTTTTAACTAAGTCCAAATAACTGTAAGATCATCTGAATATAGGTTTTTTGTTGGTCAAAGTCTGTAAAGAAGGTTTGATCAGGGATAAACCAGGTATAGCATGTTTCAGAAGTTGCTTTGATCCAATGGTTTTTATTCATATATTTAGCCATGGATTTGTGCAGAACGTAATCTTCCTCAGGTAAATAAACATAATTTTTTATATCTGTGTAATAATATCGCAGACCCTTTGGATATACGGGTATTTGAATGTGCATTTCATTTTTATTCATATTCAGACGGAAGTTATATTTTTCAAGATGAAGTTCTGCCGGAAAGGGCTGCTTGTTATCCAAAATGATATGAATGGATAAGGCAGTTTTGGAAGAATCAACTTGTTGAATAACCTTAATTTTTTTTAAAATATTAAAATAAGAATCTACAGACATCACTGCGGATAATGCCTTAAGATCGTCGATATTGTGTAAAAATAAGAGATTCAGCAATGCTGGATCTTTTGTTTTTATATATGCATGATAGGTTTTGATGAGTTGCCGTCCGGATGGTGTGTTTGAAGTTTTTTGACCAAGCCATTTGGAAAAAGTATGTAATTTTAAATCTTTTAGTGGCCATAAATGTTTATGTTTAGAAACACATCGAAAATAGTCTGTGTTTTGTTCTATAAGGGTTGGATTCAAAGGAAAGATGAGACCACATTGCTCAAAACGCCTTTTTAAAAATGGAAGATCAAAATTCTGTCCGTTATAGGTAATGATTTGGGTAGTTGTATAAGCATCCATTCGTTGCTTCAACCATAAAGTGAAGGCATTGAGGATGGACTGTTCTTCATTGAGATCATATGTATCTGCAAGCCAATGGATGGTGTGCAAACATTGATCTTCATGATATCCACATCCTATCAGAAAAACGGTACTTAAATCAGGAGACAATCCGGTTGTTTCAATGTCCAATAAAATAGCAGTTTTTGGTTTTGTCTCCGGGAGAAAAGTCATTGGTAAATGACGTGTAAATGTCTGCATTGATCATATTCCTTTCAGTATTCTGCATTCATTATAGCCTAAAAAAGCCATAAGGAAAATTGATTTTTATTATAAAATCGTGTATAGTTAAATAAAAACTTTGGAAGGTAATAGAATGATTCATTTTGTTCGTGGAAAACTTGAAGAAACAGGGAATGATTATGTTGTTCTGGATAATCATGGTATTGGTTATTTAATTTATACGCCGTCTTCCGTTTTGAACGAGCTTCCAAATCGAGGCGAAACGGTACGTATGTATACATATATGTATGTTCGGGAAGACCAGATGACATTATATGGATTCTTAACCCGGGATGATCTCCAGATATTTAAATTGCTTATTAGTATCAGTGGAATTGGACCAAAAGGTGCTCTTGGAATTCTTTCGACGATTTCGCCGGACCAATTTCGTATTGCAGTAATTTCGGGAGATTCAAAAGCTATTTCAAAAGCCCCGGGGATTGGACCGAAGACAGCACAGAAATTAATTATTGAGTTAAAAGATAAATTAAAATTAGAAGATGTTTTTGAGGAAGAAGATGTACCATCGACAAGTGATTCGCTGGATCATAATGCTCAAAAAGAAGCGATGATGGCATTAGTTTCCTTGGGATATTCGGAATCAGAAGCATTTGGAGCACTTAAAAAGATTCATGCAACACCGGATATGGATAGTGAAGCGTTACTTAAGCTTGCATTAAAACAGATGTTGATTTTTTAGGAACAGTGAGATATGAATAAACGTATTATAACGACAGAATTTATTGAAGAAGATATAAAAACTGAAAACAGATTACGTCCGGAGCGTCTGAAAGAATATATAGGACAATCTAAGATAAAAAATGTGTTGGAGATTTATATCCAGGCTGCAAAACAAAGAGATGAAGCACTGGATCATGTTTTGTTTTATGGACCTCCGGGACTTGGAAAGACAACACTTGCAGGTATTATAGCAAAAGAGATGGGAGTGCATATGAAAGTAACTTCCGGTCCGGCTATTGAACGTCCTGGGGAAATTGCTGCAATCTTAAATGGTCTTTCTCAAGGGGATATTTTGTTTATAGATGAGATTCATCGTTTAAATCGCCAGGTGGAAGAGGTTCTGTATCCTGCTATGGAAGATTATGCCATCGATATTATGATTGGAAAAGGGGCTACAGCACGCTCTATACGTCTGGACCTTCCACAGTTTACTTTAATTGGTGCAACAACCCGTGCAGGTATGTTGTCAGCACCTCTTAGAGATCGATTCGGTGTTATTCAAAGATTGGAATTTTATTCTGCTGAAGAACTTTCACAAATTATTCTACGTTCTTCCAGAGTCTTGAACATTGAGATGGACATAAACGGAGCTATGGAGCTTGCACGAAGATCCAGAGGCACACCACGTCTGGCAAACCGATTATTAAAACGTGTGCGTGATTATGCACAGGTGAAATATGAAGGTAAGGTTACAGAAAGTGTGGCCAGAGAGGTCCTGGATATTTTAGAAGTCGATCGTTATGGACTGGATTCGGTGGATCGTAATATTTTGTGGACAATGATTGAAAAATTTGGAGGCGGACCGGTAGGACTTGAAACTTTGGCTGCATCTATTGGTGAAGATTCCGGGACACTGGAAGATGTGTATGAACCTTATTTATTACAGAATGGTTTCCTTCAGCGTACGCCAAGAGGACGTATGATAACACCAATGGCATATCGGCATTTGGGTCTTCCTATGGATGAAAAATAAACACTCCCGTGATTTAGACTTGTTTTTGTTCATGGGAACGATTATAATAGATACAATGGCAGGAGACTGGAGGTAAGGTGATGGCTGCAAAAAGAGACATTCAGGTACTGATTGGCGGCAAGGTATATACACTTAGTGGATATGAGAGTGAAGAGTATTTACAGAAGATCGCTTTGTACATAAATAATAAGATGGATGAGATGGACCAGATTCCTAATTATCGTCGCTTAACTATGGATATGCAGAAAACGTTATTGGAACTGAATATGGCAGATGATTATCATAAAGCCAAAAAACAGATTGAGATGTTGGAAGCGGATATTGAGGAGAAAGATAAAACGGAATATGATCTTAAGCATGAATTGATTAGTTCTCAGATTCAGTTAGAGAAAGCGGATAAAGAAATTGAACGTTTGAAGAATGAGATCAATGATTTACAGAAGCAGATTGTTAAGCTGGAAACTCGAGCTTATCAGAAACAATAAAGGTACTGTCAGACGGGAAATTTTGTATTTCCCGTCTTTCTGGTTTTTAAGATATAGGAGAATAACATGAGTTCATATAAGCAGAAAATAATTGAGGTTCTGGCGCCTGCAGGCTCTGTAGACAGTATGAAAGCAGCCTTTCATGCAGGAGCTGATGCTGTATATATGGGTGGAAGTCGATTTGGTGCCCGGGCTTTTGCTGATAATCCGGAAGAGGAAGAGTTAAAAAAAGCCATTGATTATGCACATATCCATGGAAAAAAACTCTATTTGACGATGAATACGTTAATGAAGGACCGTGAATTAGAAGAAGAGGCATATACGTTTTTGAAGCCGTATTACGAAGAAGGTCTTGATGGTATCATTATTCAGGATTTGGGTTTAATGACCCTTTTGAAAGAATGTTTTCCTAAACTTCCATTACATGGAAGTACACAGATGACCATTACAGGAACAGATATGGCAAAATGGCTTGAAAGACAAGGCTTGGAACGAATTGTTCTCTCCAGAGAATTATCGCTGGATGAAATTCATAATATTCGAAAGCAGACAGATCTGGAATTGGAAGTATTTGTTCAGGGAGCACTTTGTTACTGCTATTCAGGTCAATGCTTGATGAGCAGTTTTATCGGTGGACGCAGTGGGAATCGCGGGAGATGTGCTCAGCCATGTCGTTTACCGTATCAGGTGGAAGATGCGCGTCAAAGTGATTACATTTTAAGTCCTAAAGATATCTGTACATTAAATGATATTCCAAATCTTGTGGATGCAGGAGCCGATTCGTTTAAGATTGAAGGGCGTATGAAGAAACCGGAATATGCAGCTTTAACAGCATGGTTATATCGGCATTATGTAGATCAGTATCTGACATATGGAAAAGATAAGTTTAAAGTGGATTCTAAAGATGTGGAACGTTTGATGGATTTATATAATCGTGGTGGTTTTTCAGGAGGATATCTTCATCAACACAATCACGCTCAAATGATTTTTCGTGAGCGTCCAAACCACATGGGGGTTCCAGTGGGAAACGTCCGAAAGAAAAACGATGTTCGGACAGGTATTGATCTGCATACAGGCGATGTGTTGGAAATACGCAGTAAAGATGGAAAATCTGAGCATCAGTGGACTTTAACTAAGGATATTTCACGGGGTGAGACGATTCAGGTTCCTATAGACTCGAAGGTGAAAAAGGGAATTTGTATGGAGTCTGAGCGTATGATATATCGTGTGCGTAATCAAAAATTGATTGATGAACTACACAAAGAATATCTGAATCGAGATTTAAAGGAAAAGATTTGCGGTACATTATATGTTTGTCAAAAACATCCGGTATGTCTGAATTTGAATTGGAAGGATATATCGGTTTCTGTGGAAGGCAGTCCTGTTGAAATGGCAAAAAATCAGCCGATGACAGAAGAACAATTTAAAAAGCCAATTCTTAAAACGGGAAATACACCGTTTGTCTTTGAAAAGCTGGATGTTTCTATTGAGGGCAATTGTTACATTCCAAACAGCCAGTTGAATGAACTGCGGCGGAAAGGTTTAGAACAACTGGAAAGTGGATATTTAAATACATTTTTCAGGTTCGATGCAAAAGAATCTATAATGAATCCAGAATTGCAACGTCAGACAGTTATGGATCATGCTATGGCATTGCATGTTATGCTTAGTGGAATGGATACGTTGAAGAATGGACATGTTCTAAACGATTATGAATCTGTTAAACGCGTGTATGTGGAATTGCATGAAGCAATAGCAGATGATTTTTACATGGTACGAAAGTTAAAATCTGCAGGTAAAGAAATATATTTTGCATTACCTTCTATTTTTAGAGAAAAGGATCGTGAAAAAATAATTTCATACTTATACCGTGCAAAGAGTGAAGCTGATGGATGGCTTGTGCGTCAGATGGAACTGGCTCTTTTGTTGAGAAAAGAATTTCCAAATGATGCGATGATCCTGGATGCTTCTGTTTATAACATGAATGGAAGGGCGAAACGATTTTTAAAGGCACATACGAATTCTATGCTTACTGCGCCAGTTGAGCTGAATTATTCAGAATTAAAAGCATTGGGATGCTCTGACGTTGAACTTATTGTTTACGGTCATCAGTCATTGATGGTTTCAGCCCAGTGTATCATAAAAAATCAGAGTGGTTGTAAAAAACAACCGAAAATGGTACAATTGACAGACCGACAGCATAAACATTTTTATGTATATAATGAATGTGAATTTTGTTATAACAAAATCTATAATGGTCTTCCAACGATTTTATTTGATAAAAAGAAAGAACTCATCCAGTTGAATCCGGCTTCGCTTCGTATGCATTTTACAATGGAAAGTGCCATTGAAATGCGTCACATTTTGGATACTTATGAGGCGATTTGGGACGACCGGTGGTCGGGAAAGACTATCCTTAAGGAGTTTACACGTGGACATTTTACACGTGGTATAGAGTAAGGAGACGAGAAACTTTATGGTAAATGTCATTATTCATATATCAAAGTATATATTGGCAATTTTAGCGGCATCTTATGCGATGAAGTGTTTTACAGTGTTTAGTGATCGTCATGACTATGATCGTGGCGGTGTCTATTTGACACAGAATTTTCTTATGTTTTTCATTCATTTTATCTGCTATGCTATTATTTATTTGATGACAGATGATGTAAAAATGCTCTATTTTTATGGAGCTCAGTTTATTTTGTTTTTGGTGACATTAATGGTCTTTGGTACGGTATACAAGAGTGCATCCCGTCTGATTGTTAATAATATGTGCTATCTTTTAATGGTAGGTTTTGTCATATTAACGAGACTTGATTTTGATATGGCGGTTCGTCAGTTTATGATTGCTGTTGCAGCAATTTGCATAAGCCTGATTATACCTGCATTTATGCTTCGGGTACGAATGGTAGATCAGTGGGGACCGTATCTTGGAGCGGGAGGCTTTATTTTGATTGCATCTGTTTTTGTATTTGGTAAAAGTATGTATGGTGCAACAAACTGGATTTCCATTGGCGGCTTTAGTTTGCAGCCATCGGAGCTTGCAAAGGTTGTATTCGTATTTTTTGTTGCGGCAATGTTGGCAAGGGATACGAGTTTTAAACAGATTGTCATTACAACCGCTGTATCAGCAGCCTATGTGCTTGTGTTGGTCATTGAAAAAGATCTTGGAGCCGCTGTGATTTTTTTTGTGACGTATCTCGTTATGCTTTTTGTGGCGACACGACAGTTTCGTTATACATTTCTTGGATTATTGGCGGGGAGTGGAGCCGCTGTTGTTGCTTATCATCTGTTTTCGCATGTACGAACCCGAGTCGTTGCATGGCAGGATCCATGGGGAAATTATAATGATGCGGGGTATCAGATCGCACAGTCATTATTTGCCATAGGAACCGGCGGATGGTTTGGAATGGGGTTGTTTCAGGGAAAACCGGAGACAATACCAGTTGTTGTTAGTGACTTTGTGTTTTCTGCTATTTCGGAAGAACTGGGAGCATTATTTGCCATTGCATTGATACTGGTGTATTTCAGTTGTTTTATGATGTTTATTAATATTTCATTACAACTTGTCAAGCCGTTTTATAAATTAGTTGCTATGGGCTTAAGTACAGCTTATGGAATTCAGTTGTTTTTGTGTATCGGCGGTGTTATTAAATTTATCCCGCATACAGGGGTTACAATGCCGTTGATCAGCTATGGTGGCAGTAGTATTCTATCAACAATTATTATCTTTGCAGTCATTCAGGGTCTTTACCTGCTGCGTCAAAGAGAGGTGCTTATACTTGAAAAGAGACGAGAAGAACAACATAACGAAGAAGAGTATTCGTAAATTAAATATTGATGATGTCTCAGAAGATATGAGCCAATCAGATAAACGTACCCAAAGGGTCGATAAAAAAATAGGTGAATCCATGGATTTAATGATGGATGAAGATTTTGAATTTCATCCTGATTTTGATGAATATGGATTTTTAGACGACGAATGGCTCTCAAATCCGGAAAATAACTCTGATTCCGGGCAGAGAAAACGTTCGTTGGAGGAAGATCCTTATTTTTGCGAAGATACTTTGAACATATTGGATGATGTCTCAGTAAGATCAGGGAAACAGCGTATTAAAAAGATGCGGCTAACCCCTGAAGAACTGGAAGAACGTCGAGAAGTTCGAAAAAAGAGACGAAGTCAGAATCCGGAAATTTTAGCTGTAACATATGTGTTTACAGGATTATTTGTTCTTTTAATCGGGTATTTTGTGTATTTTAATGTTTTTGTCAGTAAAGATGTGATTAACAGCGCTTATAATGTGCGAATAGATGCATTTAAAGAAAACATAGTACGAGGAGACATTGTATCCAATGATGGAACGGTTTTGGCAGAAACTTTAATTGATGAATATGGCAATGAAACACGTTATTATCCGATGGGGCGTATTTTTTCACATGTTGTCGGAACATCGGAGATTAACCAGTCTGGTGTCGAATTATCTGAGAATTTTTATATGCTTCAATCGAATGGCAATCCGTTGATCAATTCTCTCAAGGATATTCGTGGTGAAAAAAATCAGGGAGATCGGGTTGTGACTACATTGGATGCGGCTTTGCAGCAGGTGGCATATAATGCTTTGGGGTATAATGATGGTGCAGTCATTGCTATTGAACCATCTACCGGAAAAATTCTGTCCATGGTCTCAAAACCAGATTATGATCCGAATAGTCTTGTTTCGGATTATGAATATATTGTATCGCAAGAAGGTAATCAGAGTTTACTGAATAAAACAAGCTATGGGTTATTTGTACCAGGGTCTATTTTTAAGACGATAACTTCTCTGGCATATATTCGTTCCGGAATAAATGTGAATAATTACAGTTATGTTTGTGAAGGACAGATTAATCTTGGAGGAACAGATTACATTACCTGCTTTAATCATACTGTTCATGGCAGTGAAGATTTTTGGAGTTCTTTTGCCAATTCCTGTAATGCGTCCTTTGGCAATATTGGTTTGGAAGTTGGCAGTGAAGAGCTGAATTCGGTATGTGAAAGTCTGTTCTTTAACAGTGAACTTCCGACATCGATTCCTCATAGGAAAAGTAGTTTTGAATTGAATTCGGATGCTTCCGATTGGGAAATTGCTGCAACTTCTATTGGTCAGGGGAAAACCCAGGTATCCCCATTGCAGATGGTGATGATTACATCTGCGATAGCTAATGGAGGTAATCTGATGGAACCTTATCTGGTGGATTCTATTGAAACTGCGGATGGTGGTCACCGTATTAAAAAATATCTTCCGGAATCTTATGGACAAATTTTATCAACACAGGAAGCCAATATTCTTGACAGTTTGATGGAAGATGTTACAGAGTACGGTACAGCATATTCATTATCTGGATATGGATATAGTGTTGCAGGAAAAACCGGTACTGCGGAGGTGGATGGAAAAGGTGATAATTCCTGGTTTATTGGTTATGCTCCAGTCGAGCAGCCGCAAATCGCTATTTGTGTTTTGGTAGAGAATGATCAGGGATATTATGAGAGTGCCTTGCCTGTGGCCAATGCAATTTTTCAAAGTTATCTTAACCGATAACCTATAAATTTTCTGTTGTATTTGTTTTTAAATGGTTGTATACTAATATCAAGAGTGATACACACCCGGAATATGGAGGTACGACCATGACAGAAGCAACAAGCTGTGGCGGTGTGGTTATATTTAGAGGCAAGATTCTTCTGCTTTATAAAAATTATAGAAACAAGTATGAAGGATGGGTTTTGCCAAAAGGGACTGTTGAGGAAGGTGAAGAGTACAAGGAAACAGCAATCAGAGAAGTGCATGAAGAAACAGGTGTAAGTGCTTCGATTATAAAATATGTAGGAAAAAGTCAATACACGTTTAACACAGCACAGGATTTGATTGTTAAAGATGTACACTGGTATCTTATGATGTCCGACAGTTATTATAGCAGACCACAACGTGAAGAATATTTTGTGGACTCAGGATATTATAAATATCATGAGGCATATCATTTGTTGAAGTTTACGAATGAGAAGCAGATTCTTGAAAAGGCATATAATGAGTATATTGAACTGAAGAAAAGTAATCTGTGGGGAAGCAAAAAGTATTTTTAACAAGTTGTAAATCAGGATTCCATATGGAATCCTGATTTTTTTAATATTGTGTGATATTTCGTGTTGCATTTCATTCATAAATACGTGAAAAAAGCTAAAATCAGCGATAAATGATAAAATAAAAATGCCGATAAACCCAGCGTTTATCAGCATTTCTTGATTTCTAGCCATTTTTTTCAAAACGCACCCGATGAGAATCGAACTCACGCGCACGGCTCCGGAGGCCATTGCTCTATCCACTGAGCTACGGATGCAAGTAGTATTTTACTATAATTTATCTATATTTGCAATGAGATTTGAAAAAAACGACTTGAAACATTTCGGCAAAAAACAGTATGAGTTGACTACTGGTATTTTTTTTGATACAATTAGTAAATTGAAAAGGAGGAATATTATGCAGACAAGTCGTGGTAAGACAGTGTTGATTATTCTTTTATCTTTAATTGTTGTTGCAGCAGGAATTGCCGGTGTTGTTTTGTCTATGAAAGATAAATCTGAAGATAAACAGATTATGTCAGAACAGCCAGCAGAGAGTGTTGCTATTAATGAAGATGAAGTTGCTAAAGATAAGTTACTTAAAGATAAGTATCCGGAAGTGAATAACCTGATTCAAAGATATCGTGAAGGTTTAACAAGTGGTGATGTGAATATTTTAAAAGAAGTTTATGATTCCACAGAATCCATGAGTGTGGATGTTGTGACCTCCACATCTGAAATTATTGAAAGTTATTCGAATACGGTATGCTATACAAAACGTGGTTTGGAAGATGATTCCTATTTTGTTTTTATTTATGACCATTTAAAAATTAACGGAATCGATACACCTGTTCCAAATTTATCACTTGCCTATGTAAAAACGAATGCTGAAGGTCAGCTATATATTTATCGTGGTGTAAAAAATACAGCTACCGGTTCTTACGAATATGATTCAGCAACACAGCAGTACATTCAGTTGCTTAATGAAGATGAAGAAGTTAAGAATCTGATGGCGACTGTTTATCAGGAAAAAGAGGCAGCGTGTTCGCGTGACGAAGCATTGCGTGATTTTATTGATGGTTTAACATCTCCCGATTCCGATGTGACCGATGAAACATTTTCTGAAACAGAAACAGATGAAGATGGCAATGTGATTACGGATGAAACTGAATCAAACCTTGACGAGACAGAGACAGGGCTTGATGAAACCGAAAGTTCTGAGACAGAAGATGCAGAATAATTACATAATACATAAGATTAAAGGTTTCTATTTCAGGAGAAGATAGAAACCTTTTCTTAAATGTGAATGGAGCGAGATATATGGAGAAAGTAAGATTAAATAAATATTTAAGTACACAGGGTGTATGTTCCAGACGCGAAGCAGATCGACTTATTGACGAAGGAAAAGTAACGATCAATGGTCAAGTTGCATTAATGGGTGAAAAAGTTGATGGAACAGAAGAAATCATCTGTGATGGTCAGCCTGTCAGTCAGGTGGAGGAAGAAAAAGTAGTTCTTGCTATGAACAAACCGATGGGGGTGGTTTGTTCCAGTAAAGAAAAAGATAATATCATTGACTATTTAAAATATCCGAAACGTGTTTATCCGGTTGGTCGTCTTGATAAAGATTCTACAGGGTTGATTCTGTTAACTAATGATGGAGAATTGATGAATGAAATTCTTAAAGCACGTAATTATCATGAGAAAGAATATGAAGTACGTGTGTCAAAGCGCATTACGGCAGATTTCATTCATGGAATGAGCCAGGGGGTATGGCTGGAGGAACTTGGTGCAAAAACAAGACCATGTAAAATTAAAAAAATCGATGCCTATACATTTCGTATTATCTTAACTCAGGGATTAAATCGTCAGATTCGCCGTATGTGCGCATATTTCGATTATCGTGTGGTTACATTAAAACGTATCCGTATTATGAATATCGAACTTGGAGACCTTGGAGTGGGTCAATGGCGAGAGATAAAGGGACGTGAGTTAAAAGAATTAAGAGGGGGAATTACCCATGAGTGATCATCTGAAAGAGATGAAAGAACTGATCGGTGTTTTGAATGAGGCTGGGAAGGCTTATTATCAGGAAGCCAGAGAAATAATGAGCAATTTCGAATATGATGCTTTATATGATCGTCTTGTTGAACTTGAAAAAACGACAGGGATCGTATTGGCAAATAGTCCGACAGTGAATGTGGGATATGAAGTATTGAGTGATCTCCCGAAAGAAAATCACGATTCTCCTATGTTATCTTTAGATAAAACAAAGGATGTTCTTGCATTAAAATCATGGATAGGTTCTCATAAAGGTTTGTTGTCCTGGAAGTTGGATGGTCTGACGATTGTTTTAACGTATAGAAATGGGGAACTTCATAAAGCGGTAACCCGTGGAAATGGAATTACGGGTGAAGTTATTACAAACAATGCAAAAGTATTTCGAAATGTTCCACACCGAATTTCATATATGGATGAGCTTGTTCTTCGTGGCGAAGCCATCATTAAGTATTCGGATTTTGAAAAAATAAATGATCAGATTGAAGATGTTCAGGCGAAATATAAAAATCCAAGAAACCTGTGTAGTGGGTCGGTACGTCAGTTAAACAACGAAATTACAGCCAAAAGACAGGTGTATTTCTATGCTTTTTCACTCGTTCGTCTTGGTGGAGAAGATTTCACCAATTCCAGAGAGGAACAGATGAATTGGCTTGGGACATTGGGGTTTGATACGGTCGAGTATCAAGTTGTGAATGCATCGAACATCGAAGAGATGGTTACATGGTTTTCAGAACATGTAAAAATGAATGATCTTCCATCGGATGGTCTTGTATTAACACTGGATGATATCGCTTATAGTCGTTCACTTGGTTCAACTGCCAAATTTCCAAGAGATTCTATTGCTTTTAAGTGGGCCGATGAAACGGAGAAAACCCGTTTGTTAGAGGTCGAATGGAGTGCTTCCCGTACGGGTCTTATTAATCCGGTCGCCATTTTTGAACCTGTACAATTGGAAGGAACAACGGTATCCAGAGCAAGTATTCATAATGTAAGCATTGTAAAACAGCTTGAGCTTGGACTTGGGGATGAATTGATGGTATACAAGGCAAATATGATCATTCCCCAGATCAGTGAAAATCTGACACGCAGTGGCAATCTGGTGATTCCGGCACATTGTCCGGTATGTGGAGGAAAGACAAAGACTTTGCAGGAAAATGACGTCGAAGTTTTGACATGCCCAAATCCGGATTGTGAAGCTAAGCGTATCAAGGGACTGGTTCATTTTGTGTCTCGTGATGCATTGAATATCGAAGGATTTTCGGAGGCAACTCTGGAAAAATTTGTTCAGAAAGGCTTTATTCATAGATTATCAGATATCTTTCATTTGGAAAACTATAAAGAAGATATTATATCCATGGAAGGTATGGGAGAAAAATCCTATCATAATTTGATACAGGCGATTGAAAAGGCACGAACAATTCCAGTGGCTCGTTTTGTTTATAGTTTAGGCATTGCGAATATTGGACTATCAAATGCCAAATTACTCTGTCGCTATTATAAAGACGATATGGCAGCATTGATGTGTGCAGATGCTGAAGATATGACTTCTATTGAAGGGATTGGACCGATTATCGCAACGAGTGTGGAAAGCTTTTTCAAAAATGAAAAACAACGCAGAGAAGTTGAGTTATTGCTAAAAGAAGTTCATCTAAAAAAAGAAATGTTGGATACAGAAGGGATGATCTTCGAAGGAAAGACTTTTGTAATCACAGGCAGTGTCCATCATTTTGCAAACCGTAATGCGATAAAAACGCTGATTGAATCCAAAGGTGGGAAAGTTGCCGGTTCGGTATCTTCGAAAACCCATTATCTAATTAATAATGATGCAGCAAGTACATCTTCAAAAAATAAAAAAGCAAAAGAACTTGGAATACCAATTCTAACAGAAGAAGATTTTTTAGAATTACTTCAGGGATAAGAGAAAACATATAATCCGGCGGTCATAGAATGATATTTTATAGGATAAATCTATTGACAGTCGGATTATTCAATGTTATTCTTATGATACAAATCCGAGTAAAACACTCGGATATTGAAAGGATGATGAAATGAAACTTTCAACAAAAGGCCGATATGGACTCAGAGCAGCCGTGGACCTGGCAATGTTTGCGAAAAACGAGCCATTATCAATCAGTACCATTGCTGCCAGAGAAGGATTATCGGAAAGTTACCTGGAACAGTTATTTGCCAAGTTAAAAAAAGCAGGAATCGTACACAGTATTCGTGGTACAAACGGAGGTTATCAGTTAGCCAGAGCTGCTGCGGATATTTCTGTTGGTGATGTTCTTCGGGCACTTGAAGGTGATATGGTTGTTGTGGATTGTCCAGATAACGAAACCGAATGTGCGAAGTTTGGATCCTGTGTCACAAAATATGTCTGGAAACGTATTAATAATAGTATTAATGAAGCGATGGATGCGATGACATTAGAAGAGATTGTGGTAAATAGCCATGGTTTAAATGATGATAATGGTCAGAAGGCGTATTGTTCAAAATAATGAATTAGAATGGAGACGAAACTATGGAAAAGAAAGTCATTTATCTGGATCATGCAGCAACAACTGCAACACGACCAGAAGTAGTTGAGGCAATGTTGCCTTACTTTACAGAGAATTATGGAAATCCTTCCAGTGTCTATGATCTGGGATCAAAAAATAAATCTGCAGTGACAAATGCGCGTGAAACAATTGCAAAAGCCCTTGGTACAGATACACCGAACATTTATTTTACAGCGGGCGGTTCAGAAGCAGACAACTGGGCAATTATTGCCACAGCAGAAGCTTATAAAAATAAAGGAAATCATATTATTACATCGAAGATTGAACATCATGCAGTACTTCATACCTGTGAATATCTTGAAAAAGAACGTGGCTTCGAAGTATCTTACATCGATGTGGATGAGAATGGTAAGATTAAGCTGGATGAACTTAAAAAAGCGATTCGTCCAACAACAATATTAATTACTGTCATGTTTGCGAATAATGAAATCGGTACGATTCAGCCAGTGAAAGAAATTGGCGCTATTGCGAAAGAACATGGCATTTTATTCCATACAGATGCGGTTCAGGCATTTGGTCAGGTTCCAATCAACGTGGACGAGATGAATATCGATATGCTCAGTGCCAGCGGTCATAAATTAAATGGTCCAAAAGGTATTGGATTTCTTTATATCCGTAAAGGTGTAAAGATTCGTTCCTTTATCCATGGTGGTGCTCAGGAGCGTAAGCGTCGTGCTGGTACAGAGAACGTTCCGGGTATTGTAGGTCTTGGAAAAGCCGTTGAAATTGCTGTTGCAACGATGAAAGAACGTACAAAGCACGAGATGGAATTGAGAGACTATCTCATTGACCGTGTACTTGCAGAAGTGCCATATACACGCTTAAATGGTGATCGTCAGGATCGTTTACCAAATAATGTAAACTTTAGTTTCCAGTTTATCGAAGGAGAATCTCTTTTAATTATGTTAGATATGGCTGGTATCTGCGGTTCCAGTGGATCTGCATGTACTTCCGGTTCCTTAGATCCATCACATGTGCTCTTAGGTATTGGATTGCCTCATGAAATTGCTCATGGATCTTTACGTTTATCTTTGGGCGATGAGAATACAAAAGAAGAAATGGATTATGTTATTGAAAAAATCAAGGGGATTGTGGAACGTTTAAGAGCTATGTCTCCATTATATGAAGATTTTGTAAAGAAGAATAAATAGTTTATTTAGAATGTACAAGGAGGATTATTATGTACAGTGAAAAAGTAATGGATCATTTCCAGAATCCAAGAAATGTTGGAGAAATTGAAAACGCAAGCGGTGTAGGTACTGTTGGTAATGCAAAATGTGGTGACATCATGCGTATTTATTTTGATATTGATGAAAATCAGGTGATTCGTGACGTAAAATTTAAAACATTTGGTTGTGGTGCTGCTGTCGCAACAAGCAGTATGGCAACAGAACTTGTTATGGGAAAGACAATTTATGAAGCTTTAGAAGTGACAAATAAAGCTGTTATGGAAGCTTTAGATGGCCTTCCACCAGTAAAAGTTCATTGTTCTCTTTTAGCGGAAGAAGCAATTCATGCAGCTCTTTGGGATTATGCGGAAAAGAATGGCATTAAAATTGAAGGCCTTGAAAAACCGAAGTCCGATATCAGCGAAGAAGAGGAAGAAGAGGATTATTAATCCATGAGTAAAGGGAAAGTCATTGTTGGAATGTCAGGTGGTGTTGATTCTTCTGTAGCAGCTATGTTATTAAAGGAACAGGGCTACGATGTGGTTGGTGTGACCATGCAGATCTGGCAGGATGAAGAAGCAGTCATTCAAGAAGAGAATGGAGGTTGCTGCGGCTTAAGTGCTGTGGATGATGCGCGTCGGGTTGCTGAACAACTGGGCATTCCTTATTATGTGATGAATTTTAAAAAAGAATTTAAAGAATGGGTAATGGATGATTTTGTGCAGGAATATTTTCGTGGAAGAACACCGAACCCATGTATACGATGTAATCGATATGTGAAGTGGGAAGCTCTGCTGTATCGTTCATTATCCATTGGTGGTGATTTTATTGCCACTGGACATTATGCGAATGTGGTTCAGTTGCCTAATGGACGTTATACTTTAAAAAAAGCACCTTCACGCAAAGATCAGACGTATGCGCTTTATAATCTGACACAGGAACAGTTGTCAAAGACATTGATGCCTGTAGGAGATTATACAAAAGATGAAATCCGGGAAATGGCAGAAAAGATGGGACTTATGGTTGCCTCTAAACCAGACAGTCAGGATATTTGCTTTATTCCAGATGGAAATTATCAGCGTTTTCTTTTCGAATACACAGGAAAAAAACTTCCAAAAGGTAATTTTATTGATCAGACAGGTCAGATTGTTGGCACTCATGAAGGAATTACACATTACACGATTGGACAGAGAAAAGGTTTAAATCTATCTATGGGACGGCCGGTTTTTGTTACAGAGATTCGACCAGAAACCAATGAAGTCGTTATTGGTGATAATTCCGACGTTTTCAAATCTGTACTTGTGGCATCTCATGCAAATTGGATGTCGATTCCTCAGCCGCCTCCAGGTGAAAAAGTGCGTGTACATGCCAAAGTACGTTATGCACATCAAGGTGCGATGGCAACCGTCTATATGACAGAAGATGATCTGTTGATTTGTGAATTTGATGAGCCACAGAGAGCAATCACACCTGGACAGGCACTCGTTATGTATGATGGAGATTATGTTGTTGGTGGCGGAATTATCGAAAAGATTCGTAGTTAATACAAAGGAGGAAAGAGCATGTGGACACGTGGGGAATTAAAACAGCGTGCGAAGCAGAACTTAATGAAATATCATTGGGCAGCCGTTGGAGCATGTCTGATTTTACTTATACTTCAGATGTTGGCTGGCCAAGGGAATAGTAATAGCGCTTCCTCATCATCGGATGATCCCGATAATTATTTTTATGACAATGGTATTTATAATGAACAAATGGAAGATATTGGTGCAGCTTATGGAGCTTCTACGGATGAATCATTGGATTTTGATTCACTGATAGGTTCGGAAGATGTAACAAATTATATTGAGAAGTATGCCATATCTGAATCTGGTTTGGGAATGTTTTCAGGGATCATGACTACTCAGATTTTATTTCTTGGTATATTATTAACGATTGTTCGCGTTATTTTAAATTTCTTTATTGTAAATCCTGTCATTGTAGGTCATGCCGGGTTCTTTTATAAGAATCGATATGAAAAGACAAGCGTTGGAGAATTGGCATTCGCCTTTAACCGGGAAGATTTGTTCCCGGTCGTAAAGACGATGTTTTTAAGAGATCTATATATTGTATTATGGACATTCTTGTTGATTATTCCAGGTATTATCAAGAACTATGCGTACCGTATGGTGCCATTTATACTTTCGGAATATCCTCAGATGCCGGCAAAAGAAGCTTTACGTCTGAGTAATGAAATGACACGTGGACATAAAATGAAGATGTTTATATTAGATTTGTCATTTTTTGGATGGATGCTTTTAGGTGTCATTACCCTTGGCATCTCTGACATTGTGTTTACAACACCATATATTTATGCCACAGAGGCAGAATTGTATCATGTCTTAAAAATGCCATTTATAAGACAATCTTCTGCGGACGACGTTTTTTAAAAATTGTATAATGTCTAAAGCCGAGATCTTTTAAAAGGGTTTCGGCTTTTTTAAAATCATAGGCAATATGTTCCGGTGTGTGTGCATCGGCACCAATGGTAATTTTCTCTCCGCCGAGTTCAAGATAACGTTTTAAAATATCAGTTTGTGGATGGGGCTGTCCAAGTCCATATTTGAATCCTGCGGTGTTGACTTCCAATGCAATATCATTCTCAATCAGTGATTTTAAGATTGGATCGAGTTTGTGAGCATACTTCTTATAAGAATAATCTTTATTTTTCTCAGGTGCATATCGAATAATATAGTCAATGTGACCATAGGTGTCAAAGTTTTTATAAGAAGATATATTATCGATAATACTTTGAAAGTAAGCTTCACAAATATCTTCTACGGATCGACCTTCCCAGAAGCTGTCATCATAGGGGTCGCCATGTCGGGAATCATTGAGATACCAAGGTGCCGGAACCAAATGGGATGAACCGATGATAAAATCAAAATCATAAGAAGATGCAATCGCTTCATAACGTTTCGATAAATGTGGAAGAAGGCCAAATTCAATCCCAAATAAAATATCAATGTCGTTCTGATAGACTTCTTTTAATGTATATAATTTTTTCTGATAAGCATCAATATCAACTAAAAAAAGGTCCTGACTATTGTCTGCTGGATATTCGTAGTCGAGATGTTCTGTAAAACAAATGGTTTTTAAACCTTTTTCAATGGCTCCTTGAATCATAGATTCCATAGGTGATTTGGAATCGGAAGAAAAATCTGTATGCATATGGATATCGGATAAAATCATAAATAAAACCTCCCAATTATTTAACTTAAATATAATGGAGTATGTTAAAGATGTCAAATAAAAAACAGATATTGCGATTGTACTTGAATTTTATTTCATAATTAGGTAAAATATATAAATATAATAATTCTATTCTAATTTTACAAATTATTTATATGAGGAGGAAATATATTATGTCAGTAAGAGTAGCAATTAATGGATTTGGACGTATTGGTCGTTTGGCGTTCCGTCAGATGTTTGGTGCAGAAGGATACGAAGTTGTAGCAATCAATGATTTGACAAGCCCTGCTATGTTAGCTCATTTGTTAAAATATGATTCTTCACAGGGAAGATATGCATTAGCAGATAAAGTAACTGCTGGTGAAGATTCTATTACAGTTGATGGCAAAGAAATCCGTATTTATGCATTCCCAGATGCAAACAACTGTCCATGGGGTGAATTAAACGTTGATGTAGTCCTTGAATGTTCCGGTTTCTATACATCCAAAGATAAAGCACAGGCTCATATCAATGCAGGTGCTCGCAAAGTTGTTATTTCTGCTCCAGCAGGTAATGACCTTCCTACAATCGTTTATAATGTAAATCACGAAACATTAACAGCTGAAGATACAATTATTTCTGCTGCTTCCTGTACAACAAACTGTCTTGCACCTATGGCAGATGCATTAAATAAATATGCAGCAATCCAGTCCGGTATCATGTGTACAATCCATGCTTACACAGGTGATCAGATGACACTTGATGGTCCACAGAGAAAAGGTGATTTAAGACGTTCCCGTGCAGCTGCAGTGAACATCGTTCCTAACAGCACAGGTGCTGCAAAAGCAATTGGTCTTGTTATTCCAGAACTTAATGGTAAACTTATCGGTTCTGCTCAGCGTGTTCCAACACCAACAGGTTCTACAACAATCTTAACAGCTGTTGTTAAAAAAGCAGATGTAACAAAAGAAGGTATCAATGAAGCTATGAAAGCTGCAGCAAATGAATCCTTCGGTTACAATACAGATGAAATCGTATCTTCCGATATCGTTGGTATGACATATGGTTCTTTATTCGATGCAACACAGACTATGGTATGCAAGATCGCTGAAGACTTATATGAAGTACAGGTTGTATCCTGGTATGATAACGAAAACAGCTACACAAGCCAGATGGTTCGTACAATTAAATACTTCTCTGAATTAGCATAATTTCGCATAATTCGAAGACCATTTAAGGTCCGGTCAGAAGGCCGGACCTTTTTAGAATATTTATATTAATGGGGGTAAAGACCATGAGTTTAAACAAAAAATCCGTAGATGATATTAATGTTTCCGGCAAACGTGTATTATGCCGTTGTGATTTTAATGTTCCTTTAAAAGCTGGTGTGATCACAGATATTAACCGTTTAACAGCAGCTCTTCCAACAATTAAAAAATTAGTAAATGATGGAGGTAAAGTGATTTTATGTTCCCATCTTGGTAAACCAAAGGGCGAACCAAAACCAGAACTTTCTTTAGCTCCAGTTGCAGTTAAACTTTCCGAACTGCTCGGTCAGGAAGTTAAATTTGCTGCAGATAACGAAGTTGTAGGTCCTAATGCCAGAGCAGCCGTAGAAGCTATGAAAGATGGCGATGTCATCCTTCTTGAAAACACACGTTACCGTATCGAAGAAACAAAAAATGGTGAAGCATTCAGTAAAGATCTTGCTTCCATCTGTGATGTTTTTGTAAATGATGCATTTGGTACAGCGCATCGTGCACATTGCTCAAACGTTGGTATTACAGAATATGTGGATACATGTGCTGTTGGTTATTTAATGCAGAAAGAAATCGATTTCCTTGGTAATGCAGTAAATAATCCGGTACGTCCTTTTGTAGCTATCCTTGGTGGTGCGAAAGTTGCAGATAAATTAAACGTTATCTCTAACCTTTTGGAAAAATGCGATACACTGATCATTGGTGGTGGTATGGCCTATACATTTTTAAAAGCACAGGGTTATGAAATTGGTACATCTTTAGTAGATGATTCTAAGATTGATTACTGTAAAGAAATGATGGCTAAAGCTGAAAAACTTGGCAAAAATCTTTACTTACCAATTGATACAACAATTACTAAAGATTTTCCAAATCCAATCGATGCTGAAGTTGAAGTGACAATTGTACCTTCCGATGCAATTCCAGCGGATATGCAGGGTCTTGATATCGGTACAGCTACCGCTGCAAAATACGCAGATGCAGTGAAATCTGCAAAAACAGTTGTATGGAATGGACCGATGGGCGTGTTTGAAAACCCAACTCTTGCAGCAGGTACAATTGCAGTTGCTAAAGCACTTGCAGAAACAGATGCTACAACAATTATTGGTGGTGGTGATTCTGCAGCAGCAGTTAATCAGCTTGGATTTGGTGACCAGATGACACACATCTCCACAGGTGGCGGTGCATCTTTGGAATTCCTTGAAGGTAAAGATTTGCCAGGTGTTGTGGCAGCAGACGATAAATAATTAGGAGATGAGACATATGCGTAGAAAAATTGTTGCAGGCAATTGGAAGATGAATATGACACCATCTCAGGCAGTTGCTTTGATTGAAGAATTAAAACCATTAGTTGTCAGCGAAGACGTTGATGTTGTATTTTGCGTTCCAGCTATTGATATTATTCCAGCAGTTGCTGCAGTGAAAGGAACAAATATCAAAATTGGTGCAGAAAACATGTACTTCGAAGAAAAAGGTGCCTATACAGGTGAAATTGCACCGGACATGTTGACAGATGCAGGCGTAGACTATGTTATTATTGGTCATTCCGAACGTCGTGAATACTTTGCTGAAACAGACGAAACAGTGAACAAGAAAGTTTTAAAAGCATTTGAACACGGTTTGACACCAATCATTTGTTGTGGTGAATCTTTGAAACAGAGAGAACAGGGAATTACCATTGACTGGATTCGTCAGCAGATTAAAATTGCGTTCTTAAATGTTGCAGCAGATCAGGCAGCAAAAGCAGTGATTGCTTATGAACCAATCTGGGCGATTGGTACAGGTAAAGTTGCAACAACAGAACAGGCTCAGGAAGTATGTTCTGCAATCCGTCAGTGTATTTGTGAACTTTATGGAACAGATACAGCAGAAGCAATTCGTATCCAGTACGGCGGAAGTGTATCTGCAGACAGCGCTCCGGAACTTTTTGCTCAGCCGGATATCGATGGCGGCCTTGTTGGCGGTGCAAGTCTTAAGAAAGACTTTGGTGCTATTGTAAATTATAAATAGTGTTTGTATTACAATAATCAAATGGCTTAAATGTATGAATTGTACATTTAAGCCATTTTTTTGCGTACATTCTATTGACATTTAGGAACAGTGTTTTATAATTAATACATGAACAATTATTCATATGATGAAATTTAAGGAGAGATAAATATGAAAAAGAAATTTAAATTAGAAGATTTATGTTGTGCAAATTGTGCTGCAAAAATGGAAGCAGGAATTCAGAAGATACCAGGAATTCAGAATGCAAATATTAATTTTATGATGCAGAAATTAACGATTGAAGCTGAAGAAGACACATTTGATCAGGTTATGGAAGAAGTGGTAAAGGTATGTAAAAAAATCGAACCTGATTGTAAGATTGTCATGTAGGAGGAAATCATGACAAAAAAGCAGAAGAAAATGTTGATTCGAATTCTAATATCTGCCAGTATGTTCGTACTTTTATTTGCTGCTGAACATTTGGGTAGATTGAATTTGGAGTCTTATATTTTAGTTCTTATCTTTTTAGTTCCATACCTGATTGTTGGCTGGGATATTGTTTATCGTGCTTTGCGAAATATTCGTAATGGTCAGGTGTTTGATGAGAATTTTCTCATGTGTATTGCCACCTTTGGAGCATTTGCTGTTCAGGAATTTGAAGAAGCCGTTGCTGTTATGTTGTTTTATCAGGTTGGAGAATTGTTCCAGGATTATGCAGTTCATCGTTCGCGTCAGTCGATTACTGAACTTATGAACATTTGTCCGGAATATGCGAATATGGAAGTGGATGGTGCGCTTAAAGAAGTGGATCCGGATGATGTGAAGATTGGAGATGTTATTGTCATTAAGCCAGGCGAGAGAATCCCATTGGATGGTACTGTCCTTGAGGGACACTCCTATGTGGATACATCCGCATTAACAGGCGAATCTGTTCCTAGACATGTTGATGAAGGTTCAGAAATCATTAGTGGCTGTGTCAACGGAAGTGGAGTACTTCGTGTACGTGTGACAAAAGAATTTGAGGATTCAACAGTATCCAAGATTCTCGAACTGGTTGAGAATGCAAGCAGTAGAAAAGCAAAGGTTGAAAATTTTATTACGAAGTTCGCAAGATACTATACACCGATCGTTGTTATAGCGGCTGCATTATTAGCTTTTGTTCCTCCAATTGTTCTTGGCGGCGGCTGGGCTGACTGGGGACTTCGTGCATGTAGTTTTCTTGTTATATCCTGCCCGTGTGCTTTAGTTATTTCTGTTCCATTAGGATTTTTCGGTGGCATAGGTGCTGCATCTAAAGTGGGAGTTCTTGTTAAAGGAAGCAATTATCTGGAAGCTCTGGCTCAGATGGATACAATTGTCTTTGATAAGACAGGTACATTGACAAAAGGCGAATTTGATGTGACACAGATCCTGTCAGCAAGTATGTCAGAAAATGATTTGCTCGATATGGCTGCATTGTCCGAATCCTATTCGGAACATCCGATAGGAATAGCGATTAAAAAGGCTTATGGAAAACAGCTGCAATTAGATAGGATTGGAATTGTTGAAGAAATTCCTGGATATGGTGTAAAAACCATTATTGATAAAACAGAGGTTCTCGCGGGAAATGCTAAGCTCATGGAACGTTTTTCAATTTCTTTTGAACCAGTGTCCGAAGTTGGAACAGAGGTTTATCTGGCTGTTAATGGTCAGTATGCAGGTGCTATTTTAATTTCCGATACAATTAAAACGCAATCGAAAGAAGCAATTATGTCGCTTAAAGCCAGTGGTGTTAAACATACGGTCATGCTAACCGGAGATAAACAGCAGGTTGGCGAAGCCGTTGCCAAAGAACTTGGAATTGATCAGGTTTATACAGAACTTCTGCCTGCAGATAAAGTAATGAAAGTGGAAGAACTTCTTGCATTACAAAAGGGAAAGTCGAAGCTTGCTTTTGTTGGTGATGGAATTAATGATGCTCCGGTTTTATCTCGGGCCGATATTGGAATAGCTATGGGAAGCATGGGATCTGACGCGGCTATTGAAGCAGCAGATATTGTACTGATGGATGATAATCCAATGAAAATTGCAGCGGTAATTCGAATTGCAAAAAACACTCTGCGAATTGTTACTCAGAATATTGTATTTGCCCTTGGCGTCAAGGGAGTGATATTGATTCTTGGTGCCATTGGATATGCGAATATGTGGGCAGCTGTTTTTGCAGATGTGGGTGTGGCTGTAATTGCCATCTTAAATTCCATGCGTGTAATGAAAATGAAATAAATGGAAGAAACGAAAAGACCTTGTATTTTTACAGGGTCTTTGTTATTCTATAATAAGTTTCGTATAATCATTGGAAGTACAAACATTTTATAGATAGAAAATTAAAGAAAGAAAAAGGTGATTGGAATGAGCAAAAAACCAACCGTATTAATGATTTTAGATGGCTATGGCTTAAATGAAAATGAAAAAGGAAATGCAGCTGTTCAGGCAAAAAGTCCGGTACTTGATAGTCTTAAAAAAGATTATCCATTTGTTAAAGGTTATGCCAGCGGTATGGCGGTAGGTCTTCCTGAAGGTCAGATGGGTAACTCTGAAGTTGGTCATTTGAACATGGGCGCAGGCCGTATTGTTTATCAGGAATTAACACGTATTACAAAAGAAATTCAGGATGGCGATTTCTTTGAAAATGAAGCTTTACTTGCAGCTGTTAATAATTGTAAAGAAAACAATTCTGCACTTCATATGTACGGTCTTGTTTCTGATGGCGGTGTTCACAGCCACAATACACATATTTACGGTATTTTAGAATTGGCAAAACGCCATGGTCTTGAAAAAGTTTATGTTCATTGCTTCCTTGACGGACGTGATACACCACCGGCATCAGGAAAAGATTATGTTGCAGAACTTGTTAAAAAAACAAAAGAAATTGGTGTGGGCGAAGTAGCATCTGTTTCCGGCCGTTACTACGCGATGGACCGTGATAATCGTTGGGATCGTGTAGAAAAAGCATATGCAGCAATTCGTTTCGGAAAAGGTGAAACAGCATTGGATCCTGTACAGGCTATTGCGGATTCTTATGCCAATGATGTGACTGATGAATTTATGGTTCCAACAGTTATTGTTAAAGACGGTGTACCTGTTGGTACAGTCAATGATCAGGATTCTGTTATTTTCTTTAACTTCCGTCCGGACCGTGCAAGAGAATTGACGCGTGCATTCTGTATGGATGAATTTGCAGGGTTTGATCGCGGAGAACGTCCGCAGGTTCTCTATGTATGCTTTACAGAGTACGATGTAACCATTCCGAATAAAATCGTTGCTTTCCATAAAGTATCAATTACAGAAACATTTGGCGAATTTCTTGCAAAACATGGAAAAACTCAGGCGCGTATTGCAGAAACTGAAAAATATGCCCATGTTACATTCTTCTTTAATGGCGGTGTGGAAGAGCCAAATGAAGGTGAAGACAGAATTCTTGTGAATTCTCCAAAAGTTGCAACTTATGATCTTCAGCCTGAGATGAGTGCGTTTGAGGTATGTGATCGTCTTGTTGAAGCGATTCATTCCGATAAATATGACGTGATCATTATTAACTTTGCTAATCCGGATATGGTTGGTCATACGGGTGTAGAAGCAGCTGCAATCAAGGCTGTTGAAGCAGTTGATACGTGTGTAGGTCGTGCGGTTGAAGCTATCAAAGAAGAAGACGGTGTGTTGTTTATTTGTGCCGATCACGGTAACTGCGAACAGCTTATTGATGAAGAAACCGGTGAACCATTTACGGCACATACGATCAATCCGGTACCATTCATCCTTGTTAATGCAGATCCATCTTATAAATTGCGTGAAGGCGGATGTCTTGCAGACATCGTTCCAACACTGATTGAATTAATGGGAATGGAACAGCCTGTAGAAATGACTGGAAAATCTTTATTAATTAAATAAATCTCGTAAATTAGCCTATTTACTATTGAAAAAAACTATGATAGACTATTATGAGTGATTTAGGAGGTGTGTTTGGTATATGAAAACAGTGATTATGATCGCATTCATTTTAATTTGTATTGCGTTAATTATATTAGTAATGATGCAGGAAGGTAAGTCCGATGGACTTTCCGGTGCTATGAGTGGTATGGGTAATAGCTACTGGGATAAAAACAAGGGCCGTTCTATGGAAGGTAATCTGGTCAAATGGACAGCAGCATTCGTTGTTGTATTCCTGGTATTAACCGTAGTATTGAATATGGCTTGGTAATTATACGATTTTAGATAACACTCTTTTACTAAAAAGGGTGTTATTTTTTTAATAACAGTAAATAATAAATTTGAGGAGGTGCGTCAAATGCATACAGAAATATACGAAGCAAGAAAGCAGATTGTATTAGATTTTATGAATGACCGACACTATCGTCCGATGAAGCTGAAAGAGATGTGCAGCATTCTTGGCGTACCACGTCGTGAACGTGAAGAATTAAAGCTGGTTTTAGATCAACTGATCTCGGAACATGAAATTGACCTTGATACAAAAGGACGCTATAAGATTGCAGATCCGGAATTATTGTCGGGTACCTTTATTGGCAATACCAAAGGTTTTGGTTTTGTTCAGGTTGAAGGTATGGAGAATGATTTTTATATCTCCGAGGAAAATGCACTGGATGCCTTGCATGGAGATAAAGTTTCGATCAAGAAGTTGTCCGATGCACAGGGTTCGCGCCGCAGTGAAGCCATGATTGTAAAAGTGCTTGAACGTGCCAATGAACTGGTTGTCGGTGTTTTTGAAAAAAGTAAAAATTTTGGATTTGTCGTTCCGGATAATCTTAAAATTGCAAAAGATATTTTTATTGATAAGAATCACACCATGGGTGCAGTGAATGGACATAAAGTGGTAGTTCGTGTAAAAGACTATGGCAATCATCGAAAGAATCCAGAGGGAGAAGTCATCGAGATTCTTGGTCATGTCAATGATCCAGGGGTGGATATTTTATCTATTGTTCGTGCGTATCATTTGCCGGAACAGTTTCCGGAAGAGGTGATGGAGCAGGTGGCGCATATTCCGGAAGATGTATTACCGGAGGAATATACGGGACGTAAAGATATCCGAAACTGGAAGACAGTGACTATTGATGGAGAAGAAGCAAAGGACCTTGATGATGCGATTACCATTGAAAAACTGGCAGAAGATCGTTATTTGCTTGGTGTCCACATTGCGGATGTGTCCCATTATGTGACAGAACGTTCACCTTTAGACAAAGAAGCTTTAAAACGTGGAACATCGGTTTACCTGACGGATCGTGTCATTCCAATGCTTCCACACAAATTATCCAATGGAATCTGTTCATTAAATGCCGGTGTGGACCGTCTGGCATTAAGCTGCATTATGGAATTGGATGATAAGGGAAATGTCTTAAATCATGAGATTGCTGAAACTGTCATTAATGTGGATCGTCGAATGACTTATACTGCAGTGAAGCAGATTTTGGAAGATAAAGATCCGGAAGTCATTGAGGCATACAAAGATTTTGTGCCTATGTTTGAAACGATGGCAGAAGCGGCAGCGAAATTACGTGAAAAACGTAAATCGCGTGGCGGCATTGATTTTGATTTTCCAGAGTCAAAGATTATTTTAGATAAACGTGGACGTGCTGTGGACGTTATGCCTTATGAACGCAATTCGGCAACAAAGATTATCGAGGATTTTATGCTTGCGGCTAATGAAACCATTGCCGAAGATTTCTTCTGGCAGGAGGTTCCATTCCTTTATCGTACCCATGAAACACCAGATGCAGACCGAATTCATAAATTAACCGTTTTTCTTAAAAATTTTGGATATTATCTGAAATTCAAATCAGGAGAGGTCCATCCAAAAGAATTTCAGAAGCTTCTTGGTAAAATTGAAGGTACTCCGGAAGAAGCCATGATCAGTCGTCTTGTTCTTCGTTCCATGATGCGTGCGAAGTATACAACCGAAAACAGCGGCCATTTTGGTCTGGCAGTGAAATATTACAGTCATTTTACGTCACCGATCCGTCGTTATCCGGATCTTCAGATTCATCGTATTATTAAAGAAAACCTTCATGGTAAATTTGACGAAAGACGCCGTGAGCATTATCAGAAGATTCTTCCTGGTGTGGCAGCAGAAACAAGTACCAGTGAACGTCGTGCCGATGAAGCTGAGCGAGAAGTGGATAAACTTAAAAAGGTAGAATATATGTCCCGTCACATCGGTGAATTCTATGAAGGTGTTATTTCCGGTATTACAAACTGGGGAATGTATGTGGAACTGCCAAACACATGTGAAGGTATGATTCGCCTTCAGGATATGGAAGATTACTATATCTTTGATGAGAATAAATACGAACTTATCGGTGAGTCAACAAAACAGACTTTCCGTCTTGGCCAGAAAATAAGAATCTACGTTGCAGATGCGGATAAAGTGATGCGAACCGTTGATTTCTTATTAGCGGATGATGTAGAATAATAAAAAAGATCGATGCGGATTCCGGATGAAAAGATTTTTTTCTTCGGAATGCCGTAGAAAAGAGGTTTTAGAAATGGGAAAAGCCAGTATTAAATTGATTGCAAATAATAAAAAAGCATATCATGATTATTTTATTGAAGATACCTATGAAGCAGGCATTGCTTTAGCTGGAACAGAAGTAAAATCCTTACGTATGGGTAAATGCAGTATTAAAGAATCTTTTATTCGCCCGGATGGCGAAGAAATGTTTATTTATCAGATGCACATTAGTCCATATGAAAAAGGAAATATTTTTAATAAAGATCCGCTTCGTGTGCGTAAGCTGTTACTTCATAAATATGAGATCCGTAAGATTATGGGACAGGTGGCTCAGAAAGGGTATACTCTTGTTCCGTTGAAGGTATACTTTAAAGACAGTCTTGTTAAAGTGGAGATTGGTCTTGCACGTGGTAAGAAACTCTATGATAAGCGTGATACCATTGCGAAAAACGACATGAAACGCGAAGCAGAGCGTGATTTCAAAATCCGTAATTTAGGATAATTTTATAGAGTTTTATACTTGCAGTATAAAACTATAAAACCCGTGTTGACATCTGAACGGATTTTGAGTATGATATAGAAACACTGTTAGTTTAAACCAAACAACTTTATGGGGTTGTACTGGTTTCGACGGGGGTGTGGAAGTTTGGGAAGCCATCCGCAGACTCTGGGACTGCGTTATAACCTGGAACTTAAATATAAAAGCTAACAAAAATTACGCTTTAGCTGCCTAATTGCAGCTTGTCAGCCTCAGACCGCTCACTGTCTGAGAATCTGGCATCGAACTTGTGAGGCCCTCTGGGGGCAAAGCTTTGAGTCCTCAGAAGATTTATGAAGCTACTAACGTCTGAAGCCTGTCTTTCGGCGGCAGATGGAGGGAATGTTAAAAGATCGACTGTGATGGGAGATGCCTGGGCGGATGTGCCTTCGGACAGGGGTTCGATTCCCCTCAGCTCCACGCATTGAACCTTGGGTTCAAGTGGATTAAGCTCTAAAACTGAGAAGTTTTAGAGCTTTTTTATAGGATATATTTTGTTAAAGTTGATTTCTATGATTGACAAAGATTGGGTTGTTTACTAGAATAATGCTGTTGATCCGACATAAGTGTCATTTGATAAAAGTAAAAATGGAGGGATACATATGAATAAGATCCGAACACTTTCTGAAAGTGAATTTTTGAAAGTGTTTTTTGGTTTCATTACAGCAGCATTTTTAATTGCATCTTTATTTATGCCTGATCGGGATCAGGTATTCAAAGGATTATGGCAGATTGTAAGTCAACCGGTGAAAATCTCTACCAATTGCTTTGCACTGGGGGGGTATGCGGCTACATTTTTGAATATGGGTCTGGTGGGGCTGATCTTTCTGACTCTGTTTATTGTTTTGAAAAGTACGCCAAACAATGTGTCTACTTTGGGTTTTATTCTTACCGTAGGCTTTTCATCATGGGGAATCACTGTGCTCAATATATGGCCAACTATTCTTGGAGTGGCAGTGTATTGTCTTTTAAAAAAGGAAAAACTTTCTGCCAATGTCAATGCTATGATGTTTTCTACCGGTATTGCTCCGCTGATTTCCGATTTGCTGGTGCGCCATCCTAACACGGAAGCGATCGGATTCAATATGAAAGGCTTGATTGTAACTTTGATTGTGGGAATCCTCATTGGCTTCGGTGTGTCTGCTGGATTAAGCCATGCTCCCCAGGTACATAAAGGTTTCAACTTATATTCAGCCGCTGTGCCGGTCTGTTTTATTGCCTTTTTTCTTAATGCGATGCTCTATAAGACCATCGGTATTCCATTGCCTGCGGCTCCTGAGGCAGAGTCTTTAGCGGTGGCTGACTCTGTGATTGTGAATAGCTTTTGTATTTTGGTTTTTGGTGTTTGCGTGGTCACAGCAGTGCTTCTCGGCTGTAAGCCGAAAGACTATCTGGCATTGATGATGTCTGAAAATCATGTAAGTAACATTTCCGGTACATTAGGCAAAGCAGTTTTTCTTATGAATGTGGGTATCTATGGTCTGTTTATTCTGGCTTACTATAATGTCATTGGAGCCTCATTCAACGGTGTTACTTTTGGTATCATATTCTGTATGCTGTGTACTTGCAATTCGGGTTCTCATCCTGGAAATGTCTGGCCGATTATGTTGGGCTATGTGGTTGGTTCCTATGTTTTTGGAGAAATATCCCAGCTTGCCGGAGGAACCTATTCGATGGGAATCAATGCTCAGGTTATTGTCATCGGTTTGTGTTTTGCTAATGGTCTAAGTCCAATTGTGAGCAAGTATGGATGGTTCTGGGGAGCAGTGTCTGCTCTAATGCACTTTGTGCTGGTAACTTCCGTTCCGAATATGCACGGCGGATTTTGTTTGTACAACGGCGGATTTACAGCAGCAGTAATCTGTGTTCTTCTGGTACCTATTCTGGAAAAGTTTTTTAAAACGAAATGAAAAGAAATAGGATTTATTTAAGAGTGCAGAAGACTTAAAGGAAACCAAATGAGAAAAATAAATTCTTGATTCTTTAAAAAAAGAAGTATATAATATCTATAGAATAAAAACAGGGGAGCTTGTGTTACAGGCTGAGAGGAAGGTATAACCTTCGACCGAGAACCTGATTTGGATAATGCCAACGTAGGGATGCCTAATACAAGGATATTAGGAAGAACAAAGTTTATTAAGGAAGTTACCCAAGTGGGTAACTTCCTTTTTTAATTTGTTTTGGAGGTGAATTTATGGTAAAAATCAACGGTGAAGAGGTGGATGCTGCTGGGAAAACAATTGCAGAATATCTTGCAACGACAAATTATGATCATAAAAGAATTGCTGTTGAATGCAATGGCGATATTGTACCAAAAGCCCTGTATGATGAAACGATACTGCAAGATGGCGACAGTATTGAGGTTGTCAGTTTCGTAGGAGGTGGCTGATGTGATTCCGACAAAAGAAGAATGGTATAGGGCTTTATCTGAGAGACATGGTGAAGATATGCAAAAAAGACTTGCAACATCAACCGTCGCCATATGTGGTCTTGGTGGTCTTGGCTCTAACATTGCCATTGCTCTGGCTCGTGCCGGTATAGGAAAACTGATTCTTATTGATTACGATAAGGTTGATCTAACAAATCTTCATCGACAGCAATATAAAGCAAGTCAGATTGGAATGAAAAAAGTGGAAGCATTAAGAGAAAATCTATTAGAAATTGCTCCGTATGTTATGACTGAAATTCATTTTGTTCGTATTACAGAAAAGAATGCCATAGAGCTGCTTAAGGATTCGGATATTATATGTGAAGCTTTTGATGATGCTGAGTGCAAAGCAATGCTTGTTAATTTACTGCTTGAAAGAATGCCGTCCAAATACATAATTACCGCGTCTGGTATGGCAGGAATGGGAAGTGCAAATACAATACAAACGCGTAAAGTAACAAAGAGGCTGTACATATGTGGAGATGAATTAAGTGATGTACAGGAAGTGGGAAGCCTCATATCTTCACGGGTCATGGTTTGCGCAGCACATCAGGCACATCAGGCACTTAGAATCCTTGCAGGAAAATATGAAATTTAGTGAAGGAAGGAATAAGAAATGAATAACGATAAACTGGTTATTGGTGGACATGAATTTAATTCTCGATTTATTCTCGGGTCAGGCAAATATTCAATGAAGTTAATTGAAGCCGCAGTAAAGGATGCAGGAGCAGAGATCATCACTCTTGCTGTTCGCCGTGC
Source organism: Lachnospiraceae bacterium (assembly GCA_017391465.1). Next base: position 151,484 of record JAFOYH010000103.1, read on the forward strand.
AAACACAAAAGAACAAGAAAGCATTCTTGATTATATTCCGGAAGGAATTACATTACTTCCGAATACCAGTGGTGCGAGAAATGCTGAGGAAGCGGTACGTATTGCAAGACTTGCCCGTGAACTTGGCTGTGGTAATTTTGTAAAGATTGAGATTATGCGTGACTCCAAGTATTTACTTCCAGATAATCAGGAAACCATCAAGGCAACTGAAATTCTTGCAAAAGAAGGCTTTGTAGTTATGCCATATATGTATCCGGATTTAAATGCAGCCCGTGATCTCGTAAACGCAGGTGCAGCATCCGTTATGCCTCTTGCTTCTCCGATTGGATCAAATAAAGGTCTTGCAACAAAAGAATTCATTCAAATTCTTATTGATGAAATTGATTTGCCAATTATTGTAGATGCTGGCATTGGCAGACCTTCTCAGGCGTGCGAAGCTATGGAAATGGGTGCTGCAGCAATTATGGCAAACACGGCACTTGCCACAGCAGGAGATCTTCCTATGATGGCATCCGCTTTTAAAAATGCGATTGAGGCCGGAAGAAAGGCATATCTTTCCGGGCTTGGCAGGGTGTTGACTCGTGGCGCATCCGCATCGGATCCACTCACAGGATTCCTCAGAGATTAAGGAGAAGCTATGGAAAATCAATACTTTATAGATTCAAAACATCTGTCACCTGAAGCACTTGACAAAAAACATCGACTAGAAAATGATCCGGCATTTCGAAAAAATCACATGGAATATATGCCTGGGATGGAGATTATTGAGTCAAATATTTGTGCCAACGTCATTGAACAGATGCATTCATATGATTATTCAAAATATACGGCTGACGATGTGAAAGCAGCTTTGGAACACAGTACGTGTACAATAGAAGATTTTAAAGCACTTCTTTCACCGGCAGCAGAACCGTTTTTAGAACAAATGGCCGAGCGTGCAAGATTTGAAACAAGTAAGCATTTTGGGAATACAGTTTATTTATTTACGCCTATTTACATTGCAAACTATTGTGAGAATTACTGTGTCTATTGCGGTTTCAATTGTTATAACGATATTAAGCGTATGAAGCTTACAAAAGAACAGATTGAAAAAGAAATGAAGATCATTGCAGATAGCGGTATGGAAGAAATATTAATTCTCACAGGTGAAAGCCGAGGAAAAAGCAATGTAGAATACATCGGAGAGGCATGTAAACTGGCACGCAAATATTTCCGAATGGTTGGACTTGAAATCTATCCTGTAAATACGGATGAATACAGATATCTCCATGAGTGTGGCGCCGACTATGTAACTGTTTTTCAGGAGACTTATGATTCGGATAAATATGAAAAACTGCATTTGTTTGGGCACAAGCGTGTCTGGCCTTATCGTTTTGATGCACAGGAACGTGCACTTCGTGGAGGTATGCGAGGTGTTGCATTTTCAGCATTATTGGGTCTATCCGATTTTCGTAAGGATGCTCTGGCAAGCGCATTGCACGTTTATTATTTACAAAGAAAATATCCTCATGCAGAGATGTCTCTTTCCTGTCCAAGACTTCGACCGATTATCAATAATGACAAAATCAATCCAATGGATGTACATGAAAAACAGCTTTGTCAGGTTCTTTGTGCGTATCGTATCTTTTTGCCATATGTGGGTATTACAGTATCTTCGCGTGAAAGTGCAGCGTTTAGAAATGGTATCGTAAAAATTGCAGCAACAAAAGTGTCTGCTGGTGTTTCTACGGGCATTGGGGATCATGAAAGCAAATATACCGGAAAAGAAACCGATGATGTTCAGGGCGATGAACAGTTTGAAATTGATGATAACCGCAGTCTTGAAAAAATGTATAAGGATATTGCCGATGAAGGACTTCAGCCTGTTTTGAACGATTATTTATATGTGTGAGGAAATGATTATGAATAAATTCGATTCAAGTTTATACTTTATTACCGATAGTACAAATTATGATGAGGCAGAATTTCTTTTTCGTGTTGAAGAAGCACTTAAAGGAGGGGCAACACTCCTTCAGCTTCGTGAAAAAGAGAAGTCTACAAAAGAATATATCGAACTTGCCGAAAAAGTTCATGCAATTGCAAAAAAATATAATGTTCCATTGATCATTGATGATCGAGTTGACGTAGCATTGGCCATTGATGCAGAAGGCGTTCATGTTGGAGCAAATGATATGCCTGTAGCAATTGCAAGAAAGTTAATGGGTAAAGATAAAATTGTGGGTGCAACAGCAAAAACCGTACCATGGGCAATGGAAGCCTATGAACAGGGAGCGGATTATCTGGGTGTAGGCGCAATTTATCCGACAACAACGAAAGTGAAGACAATTCTTACATCAACAGACACATTGAGAGATATCTGTAATGTGGTACCAATTCCGGTGAATGCGATCGGTGGACTGAACAAAGATAATATGGATGTGCTCGAGGGTATTCCATTAGCAGGTATTTGTGTTGTTTCTGCCATAATGAAAGCGGATGATCCTAAAAAAGCGGCAGAAGAACTGAAATCAAGAGCAAAAAAACTCGGATTAATTTAATTCGATAACTTCAAGCAGTATATTGGGGGCACCACCTTATACTGCTCTATAAAACGATGCTGAAAGGAAAGGAGATTTTCATTATGAAAATAAAAACAGCATTGACTATTGCAGGAAGTGACTGCAGTGGAGGCGCCGGGATTCAGGCAGATATTAAAACAATCACAATGAACGGCGTTTATGCAATGAGTGCGATTACAGCACTGACGGCACAGAACACGACCGGCGTAAGAGCGATTCAGGAATCGACACCGGAATTTTTGCAACAACAAATCGACGCAGTTTTTGAGGATATCCTTCCAGATGCCGTTAAGATTGGCATGGTATCTTCAAGTAAGCTTATTCACATAATTGCTGAGAGACTGAAATACTATAAGGCAACAAATATTGTGGTAGATCCTGTTATGGTAGCAACCAGTGGTTCTTCTCTACTGAAGACCGATGCAGTGAATACACTTGTTTATGAGCTACTTCCTGTGGCAACGCTTGTCACACCCAATATACCGGAAGCACAGATTCTTTCGGGTATGTCGATCGACAACAAGGAAGATATGGAAAAAGCCGCAAAAACCATCAGCGATAACTTCAACTGTTCCGTTCTTATTAAAGGCGGACACAGTGTAAATGATGCAAATGACTTGCTCTATTCGGATGGAACAATGCAATGGTTTGAAGGCAAACGAATCAATAACCCGAATACCCATGGTACAGGATGCACATTATCCAGTGCGATCGCTTCGAATCTTGCAAAAGGTTTTCCACTTAGTGTGTCCGTTCAGAGAGCTAAAGAATATATTTCGGACGCACTCGAAGCACAGCTGGATTTAGGTAAGGGCTCGGGACCAATGTTACATAATTTTGGATTGAATAATCGCTATAGTGAAAAAATATCTGACTGAAAGGAAATGAAAAAATGAGAAATTATACAACACAAATGGATGCTGCAAAACGTGGAATTATTACTCCAGAAATGAAGGCTGTTGCCGCTAAAGAATATAGAACAGAAGAAGAAATTCGTGATCTTGTTGCAAAAGGACAGGTTGCTATCTGTGCAAATAAACTTCATACCTGTATTGATCCGAATGGTGTTGGTTCGATGCTTCGTACGAAGATTAATGTTAATCTCGGTGTATCCCGTGATTGTAAGGATTATGACATTGAAATGCAAAAGGTTATGGCAGCGGTAAATATGGGCGCAGAAGCGATTATGGATTTGTCAAGCCACGGCAACACACAGCCTTTTCGAAAGAAACTGACTTCAGAATGTCCAGCCATGATTGGTACTGTTCCGATTTATGACAGTGTGATTCACTATCAGAGAGATTTGGCAACACTTACTGCAAAGGATTTTATTGATGTCGTGCGCTTGCATGCTCAGGATGGTGTGGATTTTGTAACCCTTCATTGCGGCATTACACGTAAGACAATTGAACAGATTCGTAAGCACAAACGTAAAATGAATATTGTGTCCCGTGGCGGTTCTTTGGTTTTTGCATGGATGAGTATGACCGGTGAAGAGAATCCGTTTTATGAATATTATGATGAAATCCTGGATATCTGCCGTGAATATGATGTTACAGTTTCTCTTGGTGATGCCTGCCGTCCGGGATGTCTTGCAGATGCAAGTGATGTATGTCAGATTGAGGAACTCGTTCGTCTTGGTGAGTTGACAAAGCGTGCATGGGCAAAGGATGTTCAGGTTATGGTTGAAGGTCCCGGTCATATGCCGATGGATCAGATTGAAGCCAATATGAAAATTCAGCAGACAATCTGTATGGGTGCACCGTTCTATGTGCTCGGACCGATTGTTACAGACATTGCACCGGGATATGATCACATTACATCTGCCATTGGCGGTGCTATTGCGGCTGCTTCCGGCGCAGCTTTTCTTTGCTATGTAACACCTGCAGAACATCTGGCCCTTCCAAATGTTGATGATGTAAAACAGGGGATTATCGCTTCACGAATTGCTGCACATGCCGCAGACATTGCAAAAAAAGTGCCTCATGCAAGGGATATAGACGATGCAATGGGCGATGCCAGAAGAACATTTGACTGGGAAAAGCAATGGGAATGTTCCATCGATCCGGAAACAGCGAAAGCCATTCGTGACAGTCGTGCGCCGGAACATGAAGACAGTTGCTCCATGTGTGGAAAATTCTGTGCTGTAAGAAGTATGAATAAGGCCTTGAATGGAGAATATATAGATATTCTTTAAATGAATATAAAGCCTGAGAACGAAAGTTCTTGGGCTTTTTTTATAAAAACTCTTGATTTATTTTATAAACAGGTATAAAATAATTAAGCGCAAATGAATATGGCCTGTTGGTCAAGCGGTCAAGACGCCGCCCTCTCACGGCGGAAACAGGGGTTCGATTCCCCTACAGGCTGTTTACTATTTTTAAGAATAGTCCAACCCGGAAAAACACCATGATTTTCGAATCATGGTGTTTTTTTATAAGAATGAAGTGTATCATATATAAATAATTCTAAATTATTATAAATATTGCTAAAAAAACGTATATTTTTATAGTATTTATATGCAAAGTATATTAAAATATTAATGAATATAATAACGGGGAATTATTTAGGAGGATGTAACCATG
>JAFOYH010000052.1 GCA_017391465.1 Lachnospiraceae bacterium
AATGAAGTGTATCATATATAAATAATTCTAAATTATTATAAATATTGCTAAAAAAACGTATATTTTTATAGTATTTATATGCAAAGTATATTAAAATATTAATGAATATAATAACGGGGAATTATTTAAGAGGATGTAACCATGGGTTTAATGACAGGCAAAGAATATGAAGAAAGTTTGAAGAAATTGAAAATGAAAATCTTCTTGTTTGGTGAAGAAATTGATAATCCGGTAGGGAATCCAATTCTTCAGCCAGCAGTCAATTCTGTAAAAGCAACATATGATCTTGCTCAGGTGCCGGAATATGAAGATTTGATGACAGTAACATCCAGTATTTCTGGTAAAAAAATCAATCGTTTTACGCATATTCATCATAGTACAGAAGATTTAGTTAAAAAAATAAAGATGTTACGTCTTTTAGGACAGAAGACAGCCGCATGTTTTCAGAGATGTGTTGGTATGGATGCATTTAATGCGGTATACAGTACTTCTTATGAAATAGATAAAAAATATGGTACAAACTATCATGAAAACTTTAAAAAATTTGCAGCTTATATTCAGGAAAACGATTATGTTGTTGATGGTGCAATGACAGATCCAAAAGGAGATCGCAGCCTTTCTCCATCGAAACAGGCAGATCCGGATCTTTTCCTTCATGTGGTAGAACGTCGTGAAGATGGTATTGTTGTTTGTGGCGCCAAAGCGCATCAGACGGGTATTGTAAACTCTCATGAAGTCCTTGTAATGCCTACAATTGCAATGGGACCTGAGGATAAAGATTATGCAGTATCTTTCGCAGTTCCTTTGGATTCAGAAGGTCTTATGATGATTGTGGGTCGTCAGACCTGTGATACACGTAAGCTTGAGGGAACGGAACTTGATCTTGGTAATCCAACCTATGGCGGCATGGAAGCACTTACTGTGTTTGATAATGTATTTGTTCCGAATGATCGAATTTTCCTGAACGGAGAGTATGAATTTGCAGGTTTACTTGTAGAACGTTTTGCAGGTTATCACAGACAGAGTTATGGTGGATGTAAGGTTGGTGTTGGTGATGTTCTTATCGGTGCGTCAGCACTTGCAGCAGAATATAACGGTGCCGATAAAGCATCTCATATTAAAGATAAATTAATTGAAATGACACACCTCAACGAAACATTGTATTGCTGCGGTATCGCTTGCTCTGCTGAAGGTACAGAAACAGAATCCGGAAATTATCTGATTGATCTTTTACTGGCTAATGTTTGTAAACAGAACGTTACACGTTTTCCATACGAGATTGCAAGACTTGCTCAAGACATTGCCGGCGGTCTTATGGTGACATTACCATCTGAAAAAGATATAAATCATCCGGTTGCAGGACCAATTGTTAAGAAATACTTTGCTGGACCGGAACATGTGGATGTCATGAAACGTTTTAAAATTATGCGTCTTATTGAAAACTTAACATTGGGTACAGCGGGTGTTGGTTATCTTACAGAATCTTTACACGGTGCAGGAAGTCCACAGGCACAACGTGTTATGATCGCGAGACAGAGTAATATGTCCGTGAAGAAAGAACTTGCTAAAGTGATTGCTCATATTGAAGACTAATAGAGGTAAAAAACGATGGAAGTTCGTGATAAAATCATGCAAGTTATAGATACATCCGTTCGTCCATATTTGAATGGTCATGGTGGTGATATTGAAATATTGGATTTCACAGATGGTATCTTAAAGTTTAAATTAACTGGTATGTGTTCCAATTGTCCTTCATCATTGCTGACGACAGAGGAAGTTGTAAAAAAAGAAGTGATGGAACAGGTGGAAGAGGTAAATGAGGTTCGCCTGGAAGTGGGAGTTAGTGATGAACTTATTGATTTCGCAAAGAAATTGTTAAGACACGCATGAGAACCTGATTCAGGGCAGCACTTCAAAATGTGCAGATGAAGTAAAGAGTTATAATTTGGAGGCAAGTGGAAGTTGAAAGCATATAAAAAGAAATACATACATGTATATATGGATGTTACTGAAGAAATGATTTATTTTCATTCGACATCCACTGCTTCCCCTTTGGGAAAATGTCTGTTGGATTTTATTTATACAGATTTAGATAAGGTTTTAAAAAATCCAGAGCATTTATTGGAGATTCATCCCTATTTTTCTCATTGGTCATCGGATGAAGTCTACGACGTATCTGTTCGAAACTTAAAAGGCGAACAAGGACTTTCCGTTGAACGGTTAAGAGAATTACAGATAACGTTTCGAGGATTATTGGATGCATTTGTTTATGGACCATCGGAATGGAATGAGAATGCAACGCATTATTTTTCAAGACATCCCTTTTATTCCAGTGGCAGTTTAATTAATCAAACAGTTAAAAATGAAAATCACTGGATGATTGATTATTTTCTTGTGAGTTTTGAAGACTGTCTGATGTGTGAATTATTGGAGATGGTTCGCAGACGGAAGGTTGTTAAAGTGTGTAAGAATTGTGGTCGATTGTTTGTTGCAAGAAGAACCAACGTTGAATACTGCACGCGCTATTATACGGAAGATGGAAAAACCTGTGCCGATGTTGGGTATACAAAAACCTTTGAAAAAGTCGTACAAAAGGATGAATTACTTCAGGCCTATACGCGTGCATATAAAGCACATTATGCTCGAATGACAAAACCACGTAAAAAAGCATCAAATATGACAAGAGAAGCATTCGAAGCATGGTATAAAGAAGCAAAACGTGGATTGGATTTGGCTCGTCAAGGGGAAATAAATCCAGATGAATATAAAGAGTGGTTAAAAAAATAATAAATAAAATTCAGAATTGTATTGACAAAAGAAACAAATTTAAGTATAATAACATTCGTGTTAGAAATGCCGGCGTGTCGGAATGGCAGACGAGGCAGACTCAAAATCTGTTGGTGGCAACACCGTATGGGTTCAAGTCCCATTGCCGGCATAAA